>JAZUIK010000234.1:0-4359 GCA_045642205.1 Bianqueaceae bacterium | reverse complement strand
GTGGCCACTGCACGGCGCAAAATGCAATAGCACATAATAGAACATTAACCATCATCTGCAACACGCTAAATTACGCATAATACAACATGATAAAACATAATAACACACAATAACACAAAGGCGTTAAGTATGGGAAATAACCCCATGGTCGGTGCTACCGTAGCTGTTGCTGTTGCAGTCAACGAAGCAATCAACAAGTAAGGATAAGTTTAGAAAAAAACGGGCTCTGCTGCGGCAGAGCCTTTTTTTGTGCGACAACTGCGCGTAACGGATCAGCGTGATCAAAATATCAGGAAACGAATACCGGAATGCATAAATATAAACATTGCGAATGAATATGCATTTTGCGTGTATATATATTAATATTTTCCCGATGAATGTAACAAGTTGCATAAGGAAAGGTGCTAATAATTATTAAATTTGTTGTATATTTATGCAAATATCGCTTGACTTTATTTGAGTGCGGTCGTAGAATGTACCCATCTTCAAAAGAAGTAAGCAATTTGTTTTTCAAAAATGAAAGGAAAGGTACGAAAATGAAAAAGATCATTGCTATCGCATTAACTATTATCATGGCGGCCATGCTGTGCTCCTGCGGCGAGAAGGAAGCCGTCACCGTTCAGGTGCTGGACGTTGCCCTTACCAGTGAAGAATATGCTTATGCTGTTAATCCCAACAAGCCTGAGCTTGTAGATCAGATGAATGCTTTCCTTGCTGAAGCTAAGGAGAACGGCACCTTCGATGCGATCATCAACAATTACTTCGGCGACGGTGAGCCCGTGGCAGTTGCTTCCGCTCAGGAAGATGCTTCCAAAGATCAGCTGATCGTTGTTACCGAGCCCGGCTTCGAGCCCTTCGAGTACATGGCTGGCGACAAGTACCTTGGCGTTGACATGGAGATGGCTCAGGCATTCGCTGCTTACCTTGGTAAGGAACTGGTCATCAAGCCCATCGACTTCGATGCAATCTTCACCACCCTGTCTGCTGACGGTGCTGACCTTGGTATGGCTGGTATCACCTACAACGAGACCCGTGCACAGCTGGTCAACTTCTCTGAGACCTACTACAATGCAGCTCAGAAGGTTGTCTATATGAGCACCGACGATACCTTTGCTAACTGCAAGACTCTTGCTGATATCGAGGGTGTTCTGAATGGTATGGATGCTAACGTTAAGATCGGTGTTCAGACCGGTACCACCGGCCAGGCATACGTTGACGGAAGCGAGGACTTCGGCTTTGCAGGTCTGACTGCTCAGTCTGTTGGCTTTGCTACTCCCGCTCTGGCAATCCAGGCTATGATGAACGGTGACGTTGACTTCGTTATCTGTGACGAAGCTCCCGCTGATTGCATCAGCCGTGCTATGAACGCAATGCAGTAATTAAACAACATAAAAAAGTTTCAAAGGTGAAGCCTTCCCCGGAATAATCCTCGGAAGGCTTTCCTATAATTATCCGCCTCTAGATAGAATCAAAAGATAGGAACAAGAATCCATGGGTAATTGGGAAATCAAATGGGAATTGTTCCTCCGTGCCCTGATCGATAACGGTGGTTATCACATGGTGCTGGAGGGACTGCGCAACACGATCATGATCGCAGTCTTCGGTCTGCTGATCGGTATCGTGATCGGAACGCTGATCGCTGCGGTAGAAGTATCTCCTCAGTATAAGATGTCGATCCGTATTCTGACGAAGATCTGTAATCTGTATGTCGCTTTCTTCAGAGGAACCCCTCTGGTCGTACAGCTTCTGGTAGGTTACTTTGTTATCCGTCCTCTGTTTGGCCTGACCGCCATCAATGCACTGCAGAGCTGTATCATTATCTACGGTCTGAACTCCGGAGCATATGTATCCGAGATCATGCGCGGCGGTATCAACTCTGTTGATCCCGGTCAGATGGAAGGTGGAAGAGCACTTGGACTCAGCTTTGGAACGACCATGATCCAGATCGTCATTCCTCAGGCTGTCAAGAATATCCTTCCTACCATGGGAAATGAGTTCATTGCACTGATCAAGGATACCTCTGTGGTCAGCTTTGTCGGTGCCAGTGACCTGTTCCTGGCATTCCGTTATATCGGAACCAATAACTACGAATTCATGGTGCCCTATCTGTGCATGGCACTCATCTATATCATTCTGGTCGTATTGATCACCATTCTGGTGAAGATGATGGAGAGGGGGCTGAACAAGAGTGATCGAAATCATTAATCTTGAGAAAACATTTGACAAAGACATCCATGTTCTGAAGGGTATCACTACCACTATTAAAGATGGTGAAAAGGTTGCGATCATCGGACCTTCCGGTTCCGGTAAGTCCACCTTCCTGCGCTGCATCAACTGTATGGAGGATCCCACCGGCGGTAAGATCATCTTCAACGGTACCGATATTGCTGATCCCAAGGTAGATATCAATATCCACCGTCGTAAGATGTCCATGGTATTCCAGCACTTCAATCTGTTTGCCAACAAGACGGTTCTGGAGAATATCATGCTGGCACCTGTCCACTTTGCTATGAAAGAACGTAAAGCAAGCGGAAAGAGCAAGGCAGAGATCAAGGCAGAGAAGAAAGAAAAGGCAATGGCTCTTCTGGAGCGTATCGGTCTTTCCGATAAGGCAAATACCTATCCTTCTCAGCTTTCCGGCGGACAGAAGCAGCGTGTTGCGATTATCCGTTCTCTGGCAATGGATCCTGAGGTCATGCTCTTCGATGAGCCCACCAGTGCGTTGGATCCGGAGATGGTCGGAGAAGTTCTTTCTCTCATCAAGGAACTGGCAGATACCGGTATGACCATGGCTATCGTAACTCATGAAATGGGATTTGCCCGTGAGGTTGCGGATCGTGTCTTCTTTATGGATCAGGGTATCATTATGGAGGAGGGTACTCCGGAGGAGATCTTCGGTAATCCCAAGTGTGATCGACTGAAGGAATTCCTTTCCAAGGTCCTTTGATCAACAACAAAAACTAAATAAAAGTTGCTTAAACTATAAAAGAGAAGCACCGGTGATATTCAACACAAGAGTATCGTCGGTGCTTTTTTACTGCATCAGATCTGAAGAACTGATTAATGAACATTTGGATTTAATATGTCGATTGGAAATTGTGCAAAATAGACAAACTCTAAGTTGCATATCTGTGTTAAATAACGAAAATGCAAGATAAACAACATGAAGTACGGAAAAGTTGCTTAAGCAATTCGCCATGAAGGATTAGTGATAGTCCGAGGGGGAGTCCTTTGTTAGAATTTTCCTATCAATATGGTGCCAGAGAGCACTAATGTAGGAGGATTACTATGAGCTACAAAGTAATGGGTGTTGCTGCAGGAAGAAAGAACAGCAATTCCGAGATTCTGCTGAAGGAAGCATTGATGGCTTGTGAAGCTGCCGGTGCTGAAGTGACAATGATCAACCTTCGTGATTTTAATATCCTGGATTGTACTGGATGTACTGCCTGCACCAAGGCTATGTCCGAGGGTAAGTTTGCAGGATGCACTTTAGACGCAAAGGATGATAAGAAGAAGATCATGGACGTCATGCTGGCACAGGATGCAGTTATCTATTCTGTTCCTACCTACGATCTGATGCCCGCTGCAAACTATCTGCGTTTCGCACAGAGAAGCCTTGCTTACGAGACTGCATTCCTTGAGACCATCGGTATAATCGAGCACAAAGAGCGTATTGCCGGTCTGATCAGTGTTGGCGGATCTACCCGTTCCTGGCAGTCCATGGCTCTGGAAGGTCTGCAGGCTACCATGTTTACCACTGACTTCAAGGTTGTTGATATGCTGCTGGCAAAGCGTGTTCCCGGTGCTGCTCAGTGTGTTCTTGATGAGGATCTGATGGCTCGTGCTAAGAAGATGGGTGAGAACATCATGGAGTGTCTTGCTCTTCCCGAGGGACAGCGTCGTTGGATGGGCGAGGAAGATATGGGCTGGTGCCCCAACTGCCATTCCAATGCTCTGGTTCTTGGAGAAGTCCAGTGGGATGGCCTGTACTATCCCATCGAGTGTCAGGTCTGCGGCGCAGGTGGAAACCTGGAGAAGACCGAGGATGGAAAGTGGAAGTTTGTCATCCAGAGCGATGGCCTGAAGAAGGATCGTACCACGGTTCTCGGACGTGCAAAGCATCTGGAAGAGATCGGCGAGACCCAAGGGGGCTTCTTCGGCAATCCCGCCAACATGGCTCTGGTTGCAGAACGCAAGAAGAAGTACGCCGAAAAGAAGTTCAAGGGTCTGGAATAAGCCATCCACATTTCGAATAAGGAGCATCTGCCATGAAACAGCCTTCCTTGAAGCATCGCATCGTCAACACCCTGCTGATGAACATTCCCGTGGCGCTGGCCATCTGCCTGACTGCCTTTGGCC
>JAZUIK010000233.1:0-46328 GCA_045642205.1 Bianqueaceae bacterium | reverse complement strand
ATTCCGGATACTAACAATGCGGCTATAAAAATGACTTCCTTCTTGTACTTTCGTAACAGTTCCATCTTACAGCTGTTTCACATCCTTATATCCCATCATAACGATCCACATATACATGCAGGTCTTAGGCAGCATCAGCATACCGATCATAGGACTGACATCCGCCCACAGAACAACGGGCAGATAGAAGGCGAAGCTCAATAAGATGGCCAGCCACATAAATCCATAGATCTTGTCCTTTCTTTCCATGAAATACAGGACCACCATAAGGATGCCCATAACAGTAAACGGAATATTGCGGTAGATACCCCAGAGGACGGGTGCTTCTCCCGTCCAGTCGTTCTGCGGGAAAAAGCAGAGCGCGATACGGATCACCGAAAGGACGATCATAGAGCAGCCAAGGACCTTGTTCTTCTTTCCGGTGTGGATCTCGTAGATGAAATACAGGATCAGATAGAAGATGGTCATGGTAATGGAGGTGATCATTTTACCGATACCTAAGGATACCGCATAGTTGCCGGCAGGATTCACTGCCGCAAAGATACGGGGTACCAGATGGAAGGCATCACCGAATACCAGCACCAGACTCATGATACCGTACAGTTTCAGTTCCTTGTTATCCTTACTCTTCTTTACGATCTTTGTGCCTACGATCACTGTAAAGATCAGATAGAACACACAGAAGATCGCTTCCATGATCTTTCCCATAGTCTTGATCCCTTTTCTCGATTGTTCACATATTTTTTCGTTTTTTAATACAGCACCAGGCTGAACAGGGATGTCTTATCCCGGTCCCAGCATAAGACCCAGCCGACGGCCTCTGCCATCTTCGCCACATCCACCGCATAAGCGGACATGCAGGAGGCTCTCTCCTCTTCAAAGCCGCAGGGGATCCCCTCCGGCATGGAGCACTCTTTACAGAAACTGCAGGGACCGGCGGTCATCAGGAGCACTTTACTTAAAAGTCCCTCTTCCTTCATGGCTTTCAGGACCTTCCGGGTACGCACATTGTGCTGCCCCTTTAATCTCTTTGTCAGAGCATCGTCCCAGGAGTCGATGTCTGTATAGTCACTTCTTAAGATCAGAGCTCTTTGAAAGCACTGCATCCTTTCATGCATCTCTCTGACCGTACCGGAATAAGGCGGACAGGAGTAATTCCGGTTAAAATTTCCGCAGCGGTTCTCTTCACAGAACTTCCGATATTCCTCCACTACCACCAATGCCTCCTGGGGCAGGATGGCGGCAGTAAATTCATATTCCTTTGCCAAAGCGATCAATCGCTCTTCCTTAACCTCCATAGAGTCACCTTCCTTTATTTATTATCGTTTGGACTTTCCCTGCGGTTTCAGATCCGCCTGGATCTCCCGAACGAACCGGGACCTTGGGCCGCAGCCTAAGATATATACCTGATCCTTGGCACGGGTCATGGCCACATAAAAGAGGCGTCTTTCCTCCTCGATGGCGGAGGGATCACCGCTCTTGATGGCTCTTCGATGGGGCGTGATGAATTCATCCGCATCCACGATAAAGACCACCCGCCATTCCAGGCCCTTGGCCTTATGCATGGTGGAGATCCGAACGCCCTCCGGGTCCCTTTGCCAGCTCATGTCCTTCATGCGGCGGATGGTACTATCCGCTGCCTCGAACCATTCTCCCACGGAATCATATAAAAGAGCATCCTCCAGCAGCAGTTCGTACTGGGCCTTGATCTCTTCGTAATCCATATTGCGGTAGTCGGCATAGTCTCTGAGGTAGGCATCGTAGCCGATGGAGTGCAGTCCTCCGTCCATACGGCGCATCACATCCGCCGTGGGACTCTCCCAGGTCACTTCGCCGGGACCGAAGGCCTCCATCCACTGCTCGATCTTCTCACAGGCATTTCTAAACTGCCAGCCCTGTCCCTCCTGATAGATATAGTAGGCATGGTTCTTCAGGCTCTTTTCCGTGTAGGCAGCCCCTCGGAACTTCGCTTCCTTAAAATACCTTGTGGGATGGTTCAGGATCTGGATCAGATCATCCTCCGTACCCTCTCCTACAGACAGTTTCACATAAGCGCGGATATCATTGAAGATAAAGGACTCATACATGGTACGGACCACTTCCGTACAGTCATAGGGGATCCCTAAAGAAGCCAGGGCATTCACCGGCATCTGGGCCTGCTCGTTGGTACGGAACAGTACCGCCATCTCACTGTAAGGGATATCGTAATCTGTGTGGAGTCTTTGGATCTCTTTGATCAGGAAATTCCTCTGATCCACATGGGTCTCAAAGCGCTTTAATCGGACCTCCCCGTGGAACCCCTCTTTGCCTCTCTGAGAGATAAATTTCTTGGAAAATCGCTCCTTATTGTTGTGGATCACCTTGTCCGCAAAGTGGACCACCCCGAAACCGGAGCGATAATTGGTCTCCATAAAGATCACCTTCGCATCGGGAAAATCCTTCTGGAAGTTCATCATGATGGAGGGTCTGGCGCCGCGGAAGGCATAGATACTCTGATCATCGTCTCCCACCACGCACAGATTGTGAAAAGCAGCACTTAAGGCGTAGATGATCTCCTTCTGGATACTGTTGATATCCTGATACTCATCCACCTGGATATACTGAAACTGCTTCTGATATTTCTCTAAGACCTCCGGGTGCTCTTTGAAGAGCTGATCGGTGAGGATCAGCATATCGTCGTAGTCGATCTTTCGCTGGAGCTTTTTCCACTCCTCGTAGGACCGAAAGACACTTCGGAAGATCTCCGCCTTCAGTCCCGCCGGCTTGTAGGATGCGGGATCGATGCTGTTATTCTTTACATCCGTAATGGCAGTCAGGGCATTTTCTGCCATATCAAAGGCGTCGCTGTAGCGCTTGGACTTAAAGTAGTCCACCAGAAAATTTCTCTGGGCCTCATCTCCCAGAACGGAATCTCTTCCGATCACGCCCTCTCGAAGAAGGACGGCATAACAAAGGGAATGGATGGTCTTAAAGATGACACCGGGCTGGGTGCCGAAAAGTTCCACATACTTCTCCTGCATGGACTGAGCCGCCGCACGGGTAAAGGTCACCATCAGGATCCGTTTGGGATCAACGCCGTTTTCGATGATGTGCCGAATGCGCCGGATCAGGGTCGTGGTCTTTCCGGACCCGGGGCAGGACACGATAATGACATGCCCCTCCGTGGCCTGGATCGCCGCTTCCTGGGCAGGATTGTTATGTAATTGCAAGTTTATTTCACCAGGATCTTTCTGGCAATGCTGACACCGACTCTAATGGGCAGAGGACGCAGTTCCTTGTCTGCTTCCTTCAGACGCTCACGGATGTTGATGTGCTGAGGACAGTGGCTCTCGCACTTACCGCACTGTATACACTGGGTAGCGAAGCCGGGCTCCTTGCTGATGCCTCTTGCCTGGGCATACTCTACACGAGCCGCCATCTTCTTGCCTTCCATATACATCAGATTGTAATAGTAGAAGATACCGGGGATATCCACACCCTTAGGACAGGGCATGCAGTAACGGCAGGCGGTGCAGCCTACCTTTTCTCTGTCGCGGAAGACCTGACGGATCTCGTCGATGACCTTGTCATCTTCCTCGGTGAAATGACCGGGATCGGCCTCGGAAGCGATGCGGATATTCTCATCTACCATCTCCATGGAGTTCATACCGGAAAGGACACAGGTGACCTCCGGCTGGTTCCACAGCCAGCGAAGACCCAGTTCCGCAGGGGTGTAATGATGAGAATCCTTCTCCAGGATCTCCTTGGCCTTGGTGGGAAGGTTGACTAGCTTACCACCACGCAGAGGCTCCATGATAATGACCGGAATGCCCTTCTCTGCCGCAGCCATCAAACCGATGCGGCCTGCCTGAGAGTTCTCGTCCAGATAGTTGTACTGGATCTGACAGAAATCCCAGTCGTAGGCATTCAGTACCTTCAGGAACATGTCGGAGTTGCCGTGGTAGGAGAATCCAATATTCTTGATCTTACCCTCGGCCTTACGGTCAGCGATCCACTTCTCGATGCCCAGATTCTTCAGGTTATCCCACTCGGCGATGTCCGTAAACATATGCATCAGATAGTAATCCACATAGTCGGTGCGCAGACGGGTAAGCTCCTCATTAAAAGTCTTGTCGATGGCTGCGGGGGTACGCATAATGTACTGGGGCAGCTTGGTGGCAATATAGACCTTGTCTCTGACCTTATTCTCATCCAGGATACGGCCGAGGCATTCCTCACTGCCGGGATAGATGTATGCGGTATCAAAGTAGTTAACACCCATCTCGATGGCATGCATGACCTGCTTTTCAGCCAGTTCATAGTCAATACCGCTTCCTTTGCGGGTAAATCTCATGCAGCCAAAACCCAGCTGAGAGATCTGTGTACCATTTTTGTCGGATCTGTATTTCATCAAAGGACCTCCTTACTCTACAGACAAAGAAATGAACTTACCGTTATTCAACGGATTTTAAACTTTCAGCCATATGGATCTTGTCGATCTTCTTTCGAAGGATCAGATCCGTAGCGATCGTAAACAGAATGACCAGTGCTACCGTCAATACATAGCTGATGGGGTTGATCGTGATCTTAAAGGAGATCATATCGATCTTGATCTGGTCCATGACAAACTTGTGCAGCAGTACGCCCAGGGGCAGTCCGGGGACGACACCCATGATGGAAAGGACCAGGTTCTCACGGAAGACATAGGCACCGGTCTCAGAGCGCCTGAAACCAAGGACCTTTAAAGTCGCGATCTCTCGAACACGCTCGGAGATGTTGATATTTCCCAGGTTGAACAGCACGATGAACGCCAGGGCCGCTGCAGAGGCTAATACCATAAAGACCACATAGTTCAAGGTCTGCATCATGTTGTTGACAGACTTTTTGAACTCAGAGACCAGGCTGACAGACTGGACATGATCTTTGTTGGCAAACTGCACACCTAAGAGATGATCATCCGTTTCCGGTGTAATGCGCATGTAGACCGACTCGGGCTCATAACTCTTGCCGTAAGCCTCCTCGTAGGTCTCTGCACTCATATAAATATAGTTGAAAACATAGTTTTCTACAATACCGCTTAGCATCAGTTCTGCCTTTTCCGTATCGGAAATGGCGATGACCACTCTGTCCCCTACCTCGTAACCGGTCATGGAGGCGATCTTCTCGGTCATGATCACCTCGCCCTTAGAGGGGAAGGGAACCGTCTCACCATGGTAGTGGAGATCGATCAACGTAGAGATGGTAGGATCTCCCGAAACGATCATGCGTCCCGACTTGGTGACCTTGCCTTCCAGCACATCGCCGGAGGTGGACATGAGTCGTCCCATGGTCACGATCTGATCCTCTGCATCCTTAGTGATCTCGCTTAAGAGACGATCCGTCACGATGCGGTCGCAGCTGAAGGAAAGATCATATTTTTCGATATCATTATACTGGAAATCGCACACCAGCGCGATGGTATCGTGGATACCAAACGCTGTCAGGATCAAGGCGGTACAGCCTGCGATACCCAGCATCATCATGAACATTCTCTTCTTGAAGCGGAAGATGTTGCGCATGGCCACCTTACGGAGAAAGCTCAAGCGGTTCCAGATAAAGTTGATGCGCTCTAAGAGGATACGCTTACCCACCTGGGGTGCCTTGGGGCGGATCAGTTCCGCCGGCATATCCTTCATGGTCCTTCGAAGAGCCAGATAGGTGGTACCGCAGGAACATAGCATGGCGCCGACCCAGAGGATGATCAGAAGGGGAAGGTTATACAGAGAAAAGAAACCCTCCATCTTGTACAGCATACTGTAGGTGATCCAGATGACCTTAGGGAAGAGCCATCCGAAGAAAAAGTATCCGGTAATGGTACCGATGGTGGCAGCGCTTCCGGAATAGATCAGATATTTCATCAAGATCGTCTTACGGCTGTAACCAAGAGCTCGCAGGGTACCGATCTGGGTTCTGTCATCATCGATCATGCGGGTCATGGTGGTGGAACATACCAGTGCCGCGATCAGAAAGAAGAATACAGGGAACAGCTTCGCTAAGTCCTTGACGATGTTGGAATCGCTTTCAAAGGACACATAGCCTGCGTTGGTATCGCGGCCCAGAAGGAATAATTCCGGATCCTTGAGGCTGGCGAGATCTTCCTTGGCCTCTTCGATCTCTTTTTCCGCCTCCGCTACCTTCTCGTTTAATTCCGCCAGTCCTTCCGTATACTCAGTCATTCCGTCATGGTAAGCAGTCTTGCCTTCCATCAGGGCTGTCTTAGCCTCTTCCAGTTCGATAACGCCGGCCTCATAATCTTCTTTTCCCTTAGCAAGGGCGGCGGCTCCCTGATAGTAGGCATCGAGACCTGCCTTGAACTCAGAAAGCTGGGCGGTGGATCCATCGATCTGTGCCTGAGATTCCGCTCTCTGACTCTCCAGATTTTCCACTGAAGCATTGTACTGTGCCCAGTTGCGATCCAGGATCAACCGGGTGGTTCCCATCTGCACCTTTGCCAGGTTCTCCGGGATACCCAAAGCGACCAGACGCTCGATGGCTGCGGTATAGGAGGCTTCTCTTGCCTCCAGCTGACTCTTTGTAAGATCCAGTACTCTCTGACCGGCCCCGATCAGGACATCCAACGTTGCCTGAGCCTGGTTCGCCTGTTCTAAGGCATACTCATAGGCACCGGAGAGACTGGTGAATCCCGGCTGGATCATGGCGGCTGCCTCACTTAAGGTGTTGTAGGCATTTCCAAGGACATACTCGGAATTATGGATAGTGATCAGGGCATCCGAGAGTTTCTGTCTTCCCTCTTCCAGGGCCGCCTCACCGTCGGCGATCTCCTTGGCAGCACTGGTCAGTTCCTCTTTGGCCTCCGCCAAAGTCTTCTCAGCGTCCGCTACCTCTTTAGCCAGAGTTGTTTCCGCATCCTCGATAGCCTCCGCTCCGTCCACCTTCATCTGCTCAAAGCGGTCCTTCAAAGCAACAGAAACAGAGGTCTCCATCTTTTCGGAGATCTCGTCGATAAAGCTGTCATATTCATCCGTATAAGGCATGAGATCATGGTCCAACCGGACATAGATCTCCGTGTAATATTCAAAGTCAAATCCCTCTTCCGGGATATAGATAAATCCGGTCAGGGTACCCTTTCCCAAAGACGTGGTACCGCGATCGGCAGAGGTATACAGAGAGGATCTGGCAAGGCCGGTGACCTTATAGCCACCCTCTTTGAACCAGTTTAATGTATCTTCGTCGTTATAATCTTTCAGATAGATCGTGGTGCCGATCATACCCTTTCCAAAAGAATCCGCATCCAGAAGGCACTCATTTGGTGCTTCCGGCATCCTTCCCTCTTTCAGAACGGGATCATTGACACCGTTTGTCAGCATCTGAGAGCGCAGGACGCACTCTCTGTTTCCGATCATGGTCACGAAATCACGGGAAATGGAGCCCGCCGCCGTCACAACCTTATCCATGGAAGCCGCCGCTTCTATCTCTCCCTTATCGAAACCGATGGTGGAGATCAATCTCAGATCATACAGGTTCGTATCCGAAAGATACTCCGCCTGCACGGCGGTCATGACAGGGCGGGTCAGCTGAAGACCCGTTACAAAGCCCACACCCAACATGGTAATGAGCAGCACTGCCATGTAGCGTCCGAAGCTTCCCTTGATGGTCCGCCATATATTTTTCCACATTCCTTTTGTCATACTGTCTTACCGCCCGGTCTTACCATTCGATCTCTTCGACAGGAATGATGGTCTCATTCTTGGTCACAGAGTGGATCTTTCCACTCTTCACGCGGATCACCCGATCCGCCATAGCAGACAGTGCTGCATTATGGGTAATGATAATGACGGTCTTGCCTTCCTTGCGGCAGCTGTCCTGCAGCAGTTTTAAGATGGCTTTACCGGTCACGTAATCCAGGGCACCCGTGGGCTCATCGCACAGAAGGAGCTTGGGCTGCTTTGCCAGAGCTCTGGCAATGGAGACTCTTTGCTGTTCACCGCCGGAGAGCTGGGCCGGGAAGTTATCTTTACGGTCCTTTAATCCCACGGCATCCAGTACCTCGTCCGGGGTAAGGGGATCCTTGCAGAGCTGGGAGGCGATCTCCACATTTTCTCTGGCTGTCAGGTTGGGGATCAGGTTATAGAACTGGAAGACAAAACCCACATCGTAGCGGCGATAATCCTCTAAACGGCTGCGGCTGAAGGAACTGATCATCTCTCCGTCCAGCAGCACCTTACCGGTGGTCAGTGTATCCATTCCGCCAAGGATGTTGAGGAGCGTAGTCTTTCCTGCGCCGGATTCACCGACGATGACGCAGACTTCGCCCTTTTCGATGGTAAAACTGGCCCCATCTAAAGCCTTCACTTCCACATCACCGGTCTTATAGACCTTCGACACATTTTGAAACTCAACAAAACTCATGGCAGAACTCCTGACAACAATTGATAACGCTTAATTATACCACAAACAATCGATCCATATTTGTTGACAAATTTTGAATTCTGACCGTTCATAGACCCTATGCAAGCCACATATACATAGAAAAAGCCCTCTTCATCGGTGTAATCGACATGAAGAAGGCTTATGTCTATCTTATCTTTTTATCTTTTCTTTTATACTATCCCGGGATCACAGATGACCTATGATCAGTAGGCAAGGCCGATGCTCTGATAGGCAATGCCGGGGATGGGCTCGTAGTCTGCCATCAATCCGGTGATCCACTCGGACAAGGTAGCCTGCATCAGGTCATCCTTCGCGATGATCCTGGCATGGACATCACCGTAGCCTACGAAGTAGACGATATGGGATCCGGTGTAGCTTCCGTTGTTGTCCACGATGACAGTGTCACCCACTTCTCGCTCTTCCTCGAAGAGCCAGGAGTTGATGCCGGGGATCATCTGTCCCTCGTAGATCTCCGTATAGAGACCGCCACGGGTATTGGAACCACCGTCAGCGGAATACATGTTTGCCATCTCGGCAAAACTCTCCTCCGTCTTGTCACCCTGGAGCCACTCATCGTAGAGTGCCTGGACCTCATCATGGGCTTTCTGGATGGCTTCGTCCGTATATTCACCGTCTTCATTAGGCTCTGCCATGATCAGAAGATGGCGCATGGAGGTCAGGCGGTACTGATATTGATCTTCGTTATATCCCATCTCCAGGAAATGCGCATCCAGCTCCTCATCGGTAAACTCCAGAGAACGATAGTACTCAGAATATGCCTTGTTGGCCAGGTTCATCATCTCGGCATACTCTCTGTAGAGGGCTGCGGTAACACCTTCTCCGTAGTAAGAGGACAGATAATCATCCGCATCCGTAAAACCTTCCTGCAATCCGGCTGCCTCCATAGCTTCCATCATGGTATCCATGGACTTGATCTCTTCTTCCGTAAAGCCGATGCCGTTTGCCTTCGCATAGTCGCACATGGCCGCTGCCTGCTGCATGCGGTACAGAGTGGATTCCAGGAAATAGCCGTACCAGGTTCCGTCCTCACTGTAGGTGCAGGGCTGATCGACCAAACCGGGGATTCCCTTGCTGGTATCCAGTCCATACATGGATGCATAACTTCCGTACTGTTCCAGGAACTCAAAGTAGATGGAAACAAAGAAGATCTGGCACATTTCCACGGAATACTCTTTTCCGTTCATGGTCAGGGCGGTTCCACGGACCACAGGCGCCTGGACAGTCACATTCTCAGGGACCTCCTGCGTCTGGCCGTTCAAAGCAGCGGCCGCGGGATCCTCTGCCACAACAGGAGCACTTTCTGCAGCAGAGTTGATGACGGGCTCCTCCTCAGTCTTCGCCTTGTTTCCGCATCCGGACAACATGCCCAGACACAGTGCCATGGCGAGCAGTATACAAACAATCTTTTTCATATAGTTACCTTTCGAAAAATCGTGATGTTTTCGTATTGTATCATATTTAAGGACGAAGAAAAAGCGCAAATAGGGCAGAACAGATCTGCGTCAAACTGCGCGCTTGCCGCAGATCTGCTCTGTCCCCATTTGCGCTGCTTATATCTTTTTCACCTTATTCAACTTGCGATTCAGTTCTTTCAGTTCTTCTTCAGAAACATGATGCATGATATTGACCAGTGCAAGGACCGTACTGTTATGAACAAACAGATCCATTCCAGGGCGCTGGGTCACATCCGGATAAGCAGGCTTCATGATCTCAAAGGCCTCCGGACATTTCATGATCTCACCAAAAGTATCCAGAATGGAATAACAATCTTTTGCAAACATGCTTTCCTCTTCATCCTTACGAACGAACCAGTCCTTGACATTGATGCCGCGCACAAAGAAAGGATTCTTATAGCTCTCATCCTCCTTTTCACATCGCTCGATCCTGCGTTCATCGCAGATAGAAGCATCGGTCTTCACCTCTGCTCTCAGGATATGGCTGGATCCGACCTCGCCCAGAGAAACATTCTTAAAGCGGAATATACCGTTTTCAGGGGTTGCATTGCCGACAATCCTGCCATCCATGTACAGCAGGACTTCACCGGCATTGGTATAACCCTTGATCTCCACTTTCTCCTCGGTGTGGTGGACATAGCGTTTGCCGGCAAGATACAGCATAGGCTCTTCACTCCACTGTGCCTTGTAATAGTAGAAGGCATCCTTGCGGGTCTTTCGATCCCAGGTCACCAGCCCCTTCTTATTGGTTCCGACCTTTTCCTCGCCCTGCCTTCTTGCAGAGCTTGTAAAGTCACAGAGATTCCATACAAAGGTCCCCCAGGTCCCCGGATGACTTACCATCTGAGGATATACCGTCTCATGAAAATATGCCTGGAACTCCTCGGTATAATCATTCTTCTCCGGACGATCGGAATGATACAGAGGATTGGCGTCCACACCATACTCCGAAAAGCCCAGGGGTACATTCGGATTCTCTTTTACAAAGGCATCGATAAAGTCTGTATATTCACCGATCTCTCCATAGTACCAGCCAAAGTACAGATTATAGGCATCCGCATCGGAAATGGTATTTAATGGCGAATCAACCTGTACGCTGTGTTCATTAGCTGAAACGCTCAGGCGGGTATCGTCCAGTTGATGCGCCAGACTGTTCAGGACACGCATCTTACGGTACATCTGGGATGACTCACCCAACATACCGATCTCGTTCTGCAGGCCATAAAACGCAATGCTGGGATGATGAGAATTCTGGAGGATCAGTTCACAGAGCTGCTCACAGGCATTTTCCATGGCTGCATCATTGTCATCCGGCATGGCCAGCATAGGGATCTCCGTCCACACAACGATTCCCTCTTTGTCACAGAGATCATAGAAATACTGGGGATGCTGATAATGGGACAGGCGGATACTGCGAGCCCCAATCTCTTTGACCAATGCCATATCTTCCTCCAGGTCTTCCCTGGAACAGGCACTGCCAACTCCCTGTCGATCCTGATGCTTTGCTACACCATTCAGTGCAAGATGCTGACCGTTAAGGAAAAAGCCCTCTCCAGCGCTTATGGAGCGCGAAGCAAATCCTACGTTGAGGGTCACCATATCCAAGATCTCTCCGTCCTCTTTTACAAGAGCTGCCTCCAATTCATAGAGGAAGGGATCTTTCTTTCCATTCCAAAGATGGGCTCCCTCTACCTGATACTCTGCCTGATCCATCCACTGAGCTTTGATCGTCCGGGAATCCTTTTCTCTTAAGGTATATCGGATTCTAACGGGTGTATCACCAACCACTTTTGCCTCTGTACGGATCTTTCCTTCCGCATCGGTACGTACCTGAACACCCAGAGAGCCATAATACATCAGATCAAAATGGGTCTCTTCTGTCTCGATCAGATAAACATCTCTATAGATACCACCGTAGATATCGAAATCACCGCTCAAGGGATTGACGCCAGTGTCAAAACGGTTGTCCGCAAACACCAGGATCTCATTGTCTCCGACCTTCATGGCCTGATCCACTCTGAAACGGAATGCAGAATATCCACCGCGGTGCACTCCGATCTGCTCTCCATTGATAAGCACCGTGCAGACCGTTGTTACCGCATCAAACTGCAGATAACAAGGATGAGAAAGTTCCTCTTCACTCATGGACAAACTCAGTCTGTAACATCCCTTACCTCGCATGGTGGGATCCTCCAGATTAAATACATGAGGAAGTTCTATACTTTCCCACATAGCCTCTTTACAGACGCTAAACTGGTCCGGATCCTGCATCAGGGTGAACTGCCATGGTGCCTTATTCATCAATGTCGTTTTTCTCATCGTTTTATCTTTCTTTTATGTATTTGTGTTTTATTTCCACAGGATATTCTCTGCAAACTCTTCAAACATGGCAGGCCAGCAGAACCAGTCATGAGAACCGGTGACAAAATAAGGTGTGAAAGGAAGTCCCGCCTCCTTCAATGCCTTGATGGTGGTAGGAATACCGATCTCACGCGTATTGTAGGCAATGTCCTCCTCTGCGCTGCCGATCAGGAGCTTGACGTCTGCCAGATGGGGATCGGACACATCAAAGGCCTCATGGCCGGGAGCGATACCACCGCTGAATGCTCCGAAGTACTGGTACTTCATGCTACGATGGTAATACATATACAGTGTGGTCATACTTCCCATGGATAATCCACAGAATGCACGATCGTTCACATCGGTAGAAATACGGAAGATCTTCTCCAGATAAGGGATCAGATACTCCTCGATATTCTTAGCGATCTTGGCGAAATCCCATTGATATACTGAATTGTTGGGAGTGACAACGATCGCCTCACGGGTGCGTCCCTCCGCGATCATGTGATCCAGCACATTATCCAGATTGCCCTGAGAGATCCAGTCAGCCTCGTTGCCGCCGCCACCGTGGGAGACCACGATCAAAGGATAGGTCTTGTCCTTATCATACCCTGCCGGCAGATACACTCCGGCCGTCTGTACATTGCCGTCCACATCCAGATAAGAATGGAAGGAAACGATTCCCTTCTTCTTAGGATCGCTCATGGGAACACGGATATTGTCTGCCTCCGTTCCCACATGCAGCACGGAATTCTGCTGCTTACCGGTGACGGTGGGCGCCATGGGAGGATTCTTGGGATCTGCCATAACATAATTGGTCTCTCCCTTGAAGTCCTTCATCAGTGCGTCCAGGATATTGTTCAGACCGATCTTCTTTCCATCCGCACCGATCATGTTGGACCATCCAAATTTAGGATCCGTCTGGGGATCTCCCAGATCCGCATTGATCAGGAAATGGTAGGGATAGGAACCAGCCGGCAGCTTCATCGTGATCTCAAAGATACCTTCCGCATTCTTTGTCATCTCTTCATAATACAATCCGCCGATGGAAGCCAATCCCTCCTTATACTGACTCGGAGGGAATTTTTCTTCGCAATCCACCATGCCGGTCTCATCCGTATGGCCGGTCAGACCGCTCTCATAAAAGAGAAACTCACCGCGGATGCCCACATTGCTGACTTCACCCTTATAATCCTTCGGATCAAAAGTGATCGTTACATCGTATAATTTACTCATCATTACACCTCAATCTATAATCTCACATTTTGTGCCGGACACTGTATGTGGACCACTTATCTCTGACCTAAGTGGCACTTAAAATACCCATGCATTGCCGGACTCTTCGTCGTCATTCTCCGGTGCGGCGAACTCGAACTTGAAAGGCGGCTTATACTTCTGTACCAGAGGCAGCAGATCCTTCTGCATATTTTCCATGGTGCGGCAGGTATCGTCAAAGATCATGGTAATGGTCTTATCCTTGGTGCAGGGCTTCCACTCAGGCAGACCTTCACAGTTGGGATCGCCGGTCTTTGCGAAGTTCACCAATGCACCGGAGATGACCTGACTCAGATACTCATAGTTCTTCTGATGGCACATGGGGATCTTTTCCGCATTATGCAGGAAATAGGGAATATCAGAGCAGTGCCATGCCGCTCTTCCGCCATCATAATCAAAGATCTTGGCAAAGAGATAATTGTAGACGGGAGCACTGGCCTTGGCTGCCTTCTTTTCCACATAGCGAACGGAATCCGGAAGGAACATGGTCTCCAGGTCGGTGGCATAGACTTCGTTGGTGGTGGGATAGACCTTACGGAATTCCTTCAGGATCTTCTCGCCGCCTTCTTCACCGTAGTACTCCTTAACGATCTTTTCTCTTTCCTCGGTGGTCAGGGCGTCTCTCTCACCCACTTTCAGGGGGAATCCAAACTCTGCGATACAGGTACCGACCATGGTGGGTACCTTCAGGGAATGCTCGGTAAAATCACCTACCAGAGGATCGCAGACATACCAGTCATTGGCTTTGGGCGTCCAGTTGACTCTCTTGCCTTCCTTGCGGAAATAGTCAATGGTCAGGTTCATAGCCCAGATGTACTGAGGAACCGGCGTCTTGGCCAGCTTCTTGATATCCTTATCCTCGATATGAAGAAACTCCATCATCTTCTCGACAATGGCCTTGGGTTCCACATCGGACTGGAAATCATCGAAGGGAATAACACCGGACATGACCACAGCCTTAGCAAACAGACCGTCAGCCTCCGGGATCTGATTCAGAACAGTAACCTTTCCGCCGCCACCGGACTGACCGATAATGGTCACATTCTCCGGATCACCGCCGAAAGCAGCAATGTTATCTCTTACCCACTTCAACGCCTCTACCAGATCTGCCATACCTACATTATAGGAATTCTTGTACTCCTCTCCGAAATCGGAAACATCCAAAAATCCGAAGGCATTCAGACGATGGTTCACAGATACAAAGACAACATCATCCATCTTCGCCATGTTGAATCCATCGTAGCACTCCTGCTCGATGGAGGAACCACCGGCATATCCGCCGCCATGGATCCAGAAAATGACCGGCATCTTCGCATCTTTATCCAGTTTCTTACTCCACACATTCAGATACTGGCAATGTTCGGAAGAAGGCCAGAAGCGGTGAGGAGTCATAACCTCACCTGTAGGCATAGGCTCATTCAGAACAGGACAGATCATACCGTAGCTGACCGCATCCTTCACGCCCTCCCAGGCCTTCACAGGCTCAGGCATCATAAAACGCTTTGCTTTCGCATAGCGAATACCCTGGAAAATATGTACTCCGTCAAAGAAATAACCTCTCAGTTTTCCCTTGGTCGTCTCCACGATAGGAGAATTCAATCCACAATAAAATTCAGCCATAATACACCTCCAATTTATCTACATCATTCTTCTTCCGAAAGGTCGTCCTTCGGAAGGTCACCGCGTTTTTTGAAGATCCAGACCAGCAGCGCGGTCGCAAGGAAACAGGGACCACTGATACCCAGGAAGATCATGACGGGCAAAAATCTCAGGAAGAAATACCCGGCGGCAAAATACATCGCGCCGACAACGATACTGATCGGAAAATTTGCGACTGCCACAATGAGGGCATTTTTCATGTGCGCACCGATACTGTTGTCAAACCAGGCCATGAGCGGGAATACATACAGAAATTCCAGCACCCACAGGAGCAGGACAAACAGCGGCACGATCTTCTGAATGCTCAGGAGCGGATACTCCGCATAATACAGAAGATCCAGTCCAACCAAAGCCAGCACCGCCAGCAAAATGAGCCAGACAATGGTACTCTGCCTGAAACTGTTCTTAAAATCCTCCAGATAAGTGGCCGTTACGGAGGTCACAGATTCTCTTTGCAGTTTCCTTAGGACCGAGAACATGGTCGTCAGCGCCGTACCGATGGTGACCACCGGTACACAGGTCACCAGAAACAGAAGCTGCAGCAGTGCAAGATCAAATACACGGCCAAAGAAGGACATGATCGGGCTATCCGGATCGATCTTAAAATCCATCTGACTCCACCTCTTTTATAGATTACTCGACATCCTCGGGCTTTATGCCGAACATTGCAAACATTTTACCACTGCCGGGGAATCCCTTAAAGGCAGGATCCGGATATTCTTCCATCAATTCTTTATCATGATCGATACGCACATCGGTAATGGCATCAAAGCATATGGTAGGAACGCTGTCTTTAGTTACCTTGGGCCACTCGACCAGCTTATCATGATTGGGATCACCGGTCTTCGCAAAAGCTGCCCAGGCACCGGCCATCTCGTCCTCCAGACGCTCGGAGACCACCGGAATATACTGCGCCTCGATGTATGCGGAATTGCGGAACACAAAAGCTTCCTCCGCATTGTGCCATGCCACGGTACCGTAGTTGAAGGGAGACTCCAGATTGAACAGCCAGTTCCAGGTCTTTCCACCGGCTGCGGCTCTTTCCTTACTGAAGGTCAGACAGCCGCGGCGCAGTCTGGTATCCAGAAACAGCACATCCGCGGGATTGCGGTCGGGATAAGCCTTGGCAAACAAAGCTTCCATGGTTTCTGCTTTGTCTCCAAAGCGTTCCGTTACATAGCCATGGATCTGCTCCTTAGTCCACTTATTCTTGATGCTGTCTCCGATCTTCACGTTGAAGTTACCGGAGAACTCACCCAGTACAGATCCAACCAGCATAGGCTTTTTCAGGCTCTCTTCTCTCCATCCAAAATCCAGAGGATGTCCCAGATAGTACTCTCCGTCAGGATGGGGACCCCAGTTCATTCTCTGACCTTCCTTATTCTGCATGACCCAGACTGCCTTCATGGTAGCCTGCGCCAGATCGTACCAGTCAACCTTCTCGATGTCCTTTACATTTTCCGGTGCAATCCCCAGATAATGCAGGATCAATTCGGCGCAGCGCTGAGAATTCTTTCTGGCCTGGATCACATTTTCTTTTCCGGAACCGGAAGGTCCACCGGACTGGATAATCGCCTTGTGATAGTAATCATCTGCCGCGGGCGTCTGCATCAGGGCTACGACCTTTCCGCCGCCACCGGACTGACCGAAAATGGTCACATTCTCCGGATCACCACCGAAGGCCTCGATATTCTCATGGACCCATTTCAGCGCCATGACCAGATCACCCAGACCAACATTAGCGGAGTCCTTATACTCCTCACCGTAAGCAGACAGATCCAGATAACCCAGCACGTTCAGACGATGGTTCAAAGAGACCACCACCACATCGTCTGCATGGGAAAGATTCTCTCCATCATAGGAATGGAGCTCTACGCTGGAACCGGAGAACCATCCACCGCCATGGATCCAGATCATGACAGGGCGCTTTGCCTTTTTGTCCAGATGCTGGGTCCAGACATTGATATACTGACAATTCTCATTCTGAGGATAAAAGAAATGGGGAACATTGAACTGGTCATGAGGGATCGGCGTATTCAGCTCGCAGCACACATGGCCGAACTGATAGGCCTCCTTCACACCCTCCCAGGGCTCCACTTCCGTGGGCATATGGAAACGTTCCGCATTGGCATACTTGATACCGCGGAAAATGTAGGTTCCCTCTGTTTTCAGTCCACGCAGTTTTCCGTATTTGGTTTCGACCACCGGATCATCGTAGGTACAGATGACCTGTTCGGTCAGTTTCTTCATATACATAGTGCAATACCTCGTATCTTTCCGGATCTTACAGACTTTGTCTGGGGCCGCCGCCAAAGGTGGACAAAGGACGACGATCGTTCTTGCTGATGATTCCCTTGTTCGGAAGGATGCTCATGAGTTCATCGTCATGATGCAGTTCTTCTCTGGTCTCTTTATCAAAGATCATGCAGGCACCGTTCTCCTGATCCACCGCATGCCAGATGGGCATGCCCACATGGTTTGGATCGCCGGTATAAGCAAAACTGACCCAGGCACCGGTCATGATATCCTGTAGCTGTTCGGAAACACCGGGAATATAGGAAGCCTCCAGATAGTTGGCATTGTGGAACATATAGGCTTCTTCCACGTTATGCCATGCAATGGTTCCGTTATTGAAGGGACTCTCCAGATTGAACAGCCAGTTATAAGCAGGCGCACAGCCCTCCGCTTCACGCTTCTTGCAGTAATCTCTGGCAGCGGTGCGGCAGGCCTTGTTGATATATAAACTATCCACGATCTTAGAATTGGGATAAGCCTTTTGTTCTGCCGCGACTACAGCTTCCGCCATATCACCATATGCTTCCTTCAAAAGCTTCCATACCATTTCTTCGTCCCAGTCATTCTTGCTGCCCGGGGCATAGATCTGGTTATAGTTCTGGTCGAACTCTCCCAGCACATTTCCTACCATCATGGGAACCTTCTTGTTCTCTTCAATGAAAGCTTCTCCATTCAGGCCGGCACCCATATAGAAGTCATTATCTTTTACCGGAGAGAAATGCATGCCGAAGCCCTTGGACTTCTCCACCTTCTGGGCAGCTCTTGCCAGAACATAATAGGGGATGGTCTCGATCTCATGGATATCCTTCAGTCCCAGCTCCTCCACGACTTCTTTTCCAAAGCTTCGGGCATTTTCCGGAGTCTGCTCCTTGGAACCCTCAAAAATACCGCTCTGGATAATAGCCTTATGGAACAGTCCGGCTGCAGAAGGTGTCTGCACCAGATTGCTGACCTTTCCACCGCCACCGGACTGGCCCATAATGGTGACATTGTCCGGGTCACCGCCGAAGGCAGCAATATTCTCCCGGATCCACTTTAATGCAGCGATCAGGTCGATCTGTCCAAGGTTTCCGGTATACTTGTATTCTTCTCCATAAGAAGAAAGATCCAGATAGCCGATACAGTTCAGTCGATGATTGACAGAGACTACCACCACATCACCAAAGTCACAGAGTTCATGTCCATCGTATGCATAGAGCTCGATGGAAGAGCCGGTGGAATAGCCGCCTCCATGGATCCATACCATGACAGGCTTTTTGACACCCTTCTCGATGTGTTTGGTCCAGATATTCAGATAATGGCACTCCTCGTCCTGGATGTAATGATAATGGGGCACATTGTACTCATCATGAGCGATGGCCGTATGCATCTCCGGACAGACAGGCCCGAAAATGATGGCTTCCTTCGTGCCTTCCCAGTCCTCTACCGGCTGAGGAAGCTGGAACCGTTTCGCGGTGGCATACTGTACACCACGAAAGATAAATACATTTTCTGACTGCAATCCGCGGATCTTTCCCTTAGGTGTTTCCACTACCGGAAAGTCCGGATTGGAGATAACGGATCTCGTTAATTTTCTTGGATACATTGTATTCTCCGATCTACAGAAACAGATTCTCCTTTAAAAATCGCGGCCTTCATCCGATTGGAAGAAGGCCGCACAAGGAGGGATATGAAAAAGTTTAATACTTGAAATCGAGGCTCTTGATGGTCAGGCATCCGGAAGTGACAACGACCTTCACAACGACTTCTTCGCCGCTTCCAATGGTGAGAGTCTCAGCTGCCTGAGGTTCCAGGATGCTGCCTGCCTTCAGGGAGATGGATCCGATCTTCATGCCGTTGGCAAACAGATCTGCGGTTCCTTCACCGATACCGTATACAGTGACCTTGCACTCAGTGTCAACATCACGAACGGTGTAGTTTGCAAACTCACCGGTCTGCAGTTCCAGAGCCAGATCCTCCAGAGGATCGTAATGCTCTTTGTTCTTATCTTCATACCAGTTAAATGCAGGATAAGGCTTAGCCTTGGTGGTAGCCCAAACAAGCTTGGTATGGTCTTCCAGACGGAAATCCAGATAGTTGCTCAGTTCCCAGGTACCATAGTAACGGGAACCATCTTCCAGGAACATATCGTAGCCGGCGCCGGGAAGGTTAATGTCAGGCCTCTTGTGGTTCAGGCGATGTCCCTCGTAGCCAATAGAGCAATGCTCCAGCTTGGTCAGTTCGATGTACTCGTCCATGATCTTCTGACTCTCTGCATAGCTGGGTCTCGGGCCACCCTTTACATACTTCTGGATCTTCTCCCAATCCTTGGGAAGAGGATGTCCAACGCTTCTGGGACCATGTCCGCCGGCAGCAGCGGTCTTCCAAGCCCAGGGAGTCCAAGCCACACCGTAGTGTGCACAGATATCATAGAATACAGCATTGTGAACCGGCTTGGAACCACACTCACCCAGCCACAGAGGAACATTGCACTCACGGCACTTCAGCAGCCAGGGATACAGATCCTTGATCTCAGGCGATGCACCATAAAGGTGAATGGAAATTGCCCAATTATGGAACTCAGGATCAAAATCATGATCGAAGATTCTCATATCACGAGCGTACTTAGCACCTTCCAGGAACATGATGTGCTCCTTGTCGATCTTACGAAGGCGGGCAATACACTCATCGTAGTATTTAGCCAGCAACGGAATATACTGATGCTGGATGGGGGAAGAAACAGGCTCATTGATCAGGTCATAACCTGCAATGATCCAGCGAGAACCATAACGGCGTACGATCTCTTCCCACAGAACGATCTGACGCTCGGTACTTTCCTCATCCAGGAAAACGCTGGGGAATTCACAGAACAGGGAGTCGCCGGTAGCACCATTGTTTCCGCCGACAACGCCGTGCATATCCAGGATCGCATACAAGCGATACTTTTCACACCAGTCGATGACGTTGGTCAGACGAGCGAAGCTCTTCTCGTTAAACTTGATGCCGGGCTCCTCATACAGCAGTGCATTGGCATTTAAAACGATTCGGACACAGTTGTAGCCAAGCTCAGCCATCAGCTTGATATCCTCTTCGCGGAGGTGATTCTCTTCCCAACGATCCCAGAAGGTCTCCAGATACTCGGTTCCGCAAAGCTCGCGGATGGTCTGAGAAACATTACGACGAGAAGACCACCGGTCAGGGTTATGATCTTCACCTTCGCCGGGCCACAGCAGATACTTGAACTGATGAACAGCCAACTGAGGACCACCGATCATGAATCCTTCTACGTTCTCCCAGTTTGCCGTGCCATAACCATTCAGGATGATCTCCTCACCGTCGCCATTGACAAAACGGGTACCCTGAGTCTTCAGAAGACCCTTAACATACTCATTGTTAAACTTGCTCATAGCAAATTCTCCCTTCTAAAATATATTTAGAATGGTCCATTCGTCCGGGGCGAACCACTTCCACCCCGGGGCGGGTTTCGCCCCGGACGAATAGATCATCACTAAACGCTGAAGAATAAACAGGGAATCCTCCCGGCTGCCCTTTCAGGCAGCCGTTGGGATCCTGTATTTATTTCAAAGAATATCCTCTTTGAATGATCTGTGTCAGACTTATCGAGCCAGGTAACGGTTGTAAGCAGCCTGGTAGATATCGATAACTTCCTGCATACCGAACTGGTACAGCTCCTCACGGAACTCTTCGAAAGTCTTATCGGTCTGACCGATAATGTAGTTGATGGTGTACTCCTCGATCATTGTCTGGATAGCGGTGATCTTGGTGTTAGCATTGTCGCCCTCTTCCTCAGTCAGGGTCAGTGCATTGGTAAGGAAGATGTTGGTCTCGGGCTCGGACCAGATAGCAACAGACTCAAGCTCCTGATTCTGTCCGCCTGCAGCCTGGGTGGAAACCTTCCAGGAAGCGGATACACAGTGCTTACCAAGCCAGGAGTTACCCCAGTTCAGAGCGTACTGAGACAGGAAATCGTTGGTGGAAAGGCCGCTCTCGTTATTGAAAACGACATCCATGAACTCGGGAGTTCCGTCGGCACCGATGGTGTAGGTCTCATTCTCGATACCGTACCAGTTCAGGTACTGACCTTCGGTGGAATACTGATAGTCCAGCCACTTAGCTGCCAGAACAGGATTCTTACAGGAAGTAGTAATGTACATACCTTCTTTTGCGATCACACGGCCTGCACACTGGATGGGCTGATCGCCTTCGCTCAGGACAGGAGCAGGAACTGCCTGCAGGAACTCATCAGGCTGCTCGGTGACCATGTGATACTGTGCGTAGTTGTTTCCGGTGAATGCAGAAAGTACACGGCTGTACAGCAGAGACTCATTCTCATTAACAGAACCGGGAGTAGACAGGTAGTAATGGAAAGAAGTGAAGTTGGGGTTGATCAGGCCCTCGGAGTACCACTGACGCATGGTCTCCAGATAACCCTTGAAGCCATCCTGAACAGCACCGTTGGTAACGGTGTCACCATCCAGCTGCATCCAGTAGTTAACGCCTTCAGTAGAGATACCCCAAGCCTGAGCGATGGGAGATCCACCGTTCTGATCCAGAACGAAGGGATAAGGAATTCCTGCATTCTTTGCAGCAACCAGGGCGTTATGCCACTCATCTACAGTGGTAGGAACATCCAGACCCAGCTGATCCAAAAGGTCAGCACGATATGCCAGACCCTGATAGGTACCCTCAGACTCAGCAGTCAGATCCTGACCTACGATGATACGAGCCAGCAGCATCTTTCCACTGTCAGCAGTAGCCTCACGGCGAGCTTCATCGCTGGAGTTGATCAGTGCCATGTAGTTGGGCATGTACTCACGGATCAGAGAATCCATATCGGGATAGATAACGCCGTCCTCGATACCCTTCTCAAAACCACCGGGATAGGTCTGGTTAGCGTAGATGATGTCAGGATAGTTACCGGAAGAAAGAAGGATACCATACTTCTCTCCCAGCTCGTTCTGCTCAACGGGGATCCAGTTGATATGAACGTTGGTAGCTTCTTCCATAGCCTTGACGCCTGCGACCTCGTTCAGATCGGTCATGACAGTACCACTGTAAACAAGCCAGACAGTCAGTTCTTCTTTTTCAGCGACCAGGGGAAGCTTCAGTCCGCCAACATCGCGGCGGGTGTCTTCTTCTGCATCGTCAAATCCGTCATCCATGACGGGAACATCTCCGTTACCTGCCTCATCTTTGCTTCCGCATGCGGTCAGCATGGAAACAGCCATAGCCAGAGTCAGGAGCAGTGCGAGCATTTTCTTCATTGTGCTCATGTTTTTTTCCTCCATAGAGTTTGTTGATTTATCTTATGGCCACCAACGTCCTCATTCTGTTCGGTGTCCAAAAAATAACAGGATAATATCAGCTCTTGACGGCACCCAGGGTAACACCGGTGACGAAATAGCGCTGAACGAACGGATAGATGCACAGCATGGGAACAGTGGCAGCCATGATAACGGCATACTCTACACTCTTTCCATACAGGCTCATACCGGAGATCGCATCGGTAGAAGAAGTGATCTCTTTAGAACTGTTCAGCAGGATGGTTCTCAGGACCATCTGCAGGGGATACAGGTCGGTTCTGTTGGGAAGGTACAGCAGAGCAGACATGTATTCATTCCATTTACCGACGATGGTAAACAGCATAATGACGGCAAAAGTTGCCTTACACAGGGGAAGGATGATCTTGAACATGATGGTCAGATCGCCGGCACCGTCGATTCTGGCAGCCTCTTCCAGTTCCTCGGAAATACCCTGCATAGCGGTTCTCATCAGGATGATATTGAACACATTCAGCGCACCGGGAAGGAGCATCGCCCAGATGGTATCCAGCATTCCTAAGGAACGAACGACCATATACAACGGGATCATTCCACCGTTGAACAGCATGGTAAAGGAGATGAACATCATGAAGCTGTTGCGATAGTAGAAACGGCTTCTGGAGAAGATATAGCCTGCCATGACGGTCAGCACACCGGTGATCACACACTGTGCCACGATGTAGAAGATCGTATTACGATAGCCTGCCCAGAGTTTCTGGTAGGCACCGATAATGGTGTAGGCGGTGAAATCAACATTGTTCAGGGGCTTCAGGATCAGTCCCTTGTTGACACTTAAGTAGGAAGGATTACTGATGGAAGCCATGGCCACATGCCAGATAGGCATCAGACAGACAAGTCCGATCACGATCAGCAGGGCATAGGCGAAGACCAGAAATACGATTCTGGAAAAAGATGCTTTCTGTACCATTGCTTTCCTCCTTAGAACATGGACGTTCCGGCCACGGTCTTGGTGATCTTATTAGTCGTCAGCAGCAGGATCGTTCCGATTATGGAATTGAACAGACCGACTGCGGTGGACAGACCATAATCCGCATTGACCATACCCATACGATAAACATAGGTCATAATGACATCCGAGAACTCATAGTTTGCAGGTCCGTACAGCAACAGGATCTTATCCGCACCGACATTGAAGACCGCACCCATACGCAGGATCAGCATCATGATGATCATGGGAGTAATACCGGGAAGGGTAATGTGCAGGGTCTGTTTCCAACGGCTGGCACCGTCCAGCGCTGCTGCTTCATACAGGCTCTGGTCAATAGACGAAAGAGCAGAAAGGTAAACGATAGATCCATAACCCAGTCCCTGCCACATGTTCATCAGAACATAAACCAGCCAGAACAGCTGCTTCTCGTTCAGAAGGTTTCTGGAATCCGTTTTCTGGATCCATGCAACGATCTCGGAGATGGCACCACCTGCCTGGGTGAACATAACGACCATAGAGCAGGCAACAACTGCAGAGATGAAGTAGGGCATGTAGCTGATCGTCTGAATGGTCTTCTTAAAAGGTTTGAAGTTGATCTCATTCAGGATCAGCGCAAAGATAATGGGCGCGGGGAAGTTGATCAGAAGATCGATGACACCGATAGCCACCGTGTTTCGGATCAGACGCCACAGGTAAGGTCCTTCGAAGAAGGTCTTAAAGTTCTGCATTCCGATGAATTTGCTGTGGAAGAAGCCTTTCGCCGGAGAGAACTTCTGGAACGCCATGACCAGACCGCCCATGGGGATGTAACAGAAAATAATGAAATATGCGAGGATCAAAAGAAGCAGTACATAGACAAGCTTATTTCGCTTGATATCCAGCATCAGATTGTGCGGGACCGCTTTGATTCCTCCGTTATAAATGAAACCCTGGGGCTTTTTCTTTTGTGCAGATACGTTTGACACAACTCAAGACCGTCCTTTCTTATTGTTTGGGTTCATAAGAAATTTTATAATCTACCGAAAAATATAACTATAAAAAATAACTCTACTTGCTATCTATTATTTAAAATTGCTCAATCTGTTATAATAAAGTTAAAACCGCATTATCACTTTTTTGGCTTTGTTCAACTTCTATTGAACTCTCCATCTTTCATGTGGTATTCTCGCAGGTAACATATATATTTCTCTTTGCCTGAGGTTCCAATGCACCATAGAAAACCGTTTCAGCAGTTGCTGACAATCTTTCTGAGCGTGACCGTCCCTGCCATTATCCTTTTGTTGTTTCTGCACCTCTCCTCGATACGCTCCATGGAGAAGAATCACATTTCTTTGCTCTCCGGCAATGAGCACATGATGGTCTCTTCTATCGAAAAGGCTGTCACTCTTGCCAAAGATTCCACCAATGACTGTGTCAGCACCATGGATTTTATTACCTTCAGTTCCTCCTCCAGCGCTGCCAGAGTCACCAAATATGCTACTCGTATGTCCTGGAAATTGAGAAGTGCCCTCAGTCTGTATCCGGAAGTAGTTGGATTCTCTCTATATAATGTGGCCTGTGACAGGGAATACTCCACCAACCTCAGAAACGATTACTCCGAAGCTATCACCAATTACGATTTTTCTCAGGAACTGAATCCGGTCTCTCTCTCCTCTAATGTCACCGTAACTCCTTACCAGGATTTTCTTCTGGTTACTCTGGTATACAAGCGCCATTTCGGCACTCTGATCGTTTTCTTGAGTCCTATGGAAAACGATTATTACAAGTCCTATGTATCTTCCGCCAGCGACGAGATCCCTCAGTTTCTGCCTCTGGAGGAGGAGCCGCTTCCTGCCGGTTATCTGACTTCCACTTTCAATTCCCTGCCCATGCAGCTTTCGATCCCTCTATCCTTTGGAGCCCGCCATATATGGACAGATCCTTTGCAGTTAACGCTTCTGCTGCTGATCATAGCTTTGATCATATTCGTATTTCTTGTTGCCTGGAACATGCGCAGCAGTCTGATCCTTCCGCTTAGAAAGCTCTGGAATGCCTTCGATCGCATTTCCAATGGCGATACGGCCTACCGCATCGATGAGCAGCCTCAGATGAAAGAGATCGACGACTTCTATCACGGATTCAATCGCACGTTGGATGTTCTCCAGGAAGTCCGAACCGAGCGCGATCAGAGCCAGCTGGATTCCGCCCATGCCCGTATGCAGTATTTCCAGCTCCAGATCCGTCCCCATTTTTATCTGAACTGTTTAAAGAATATCCGTGCCATGGCCGCCTTAAAGGATACAGACCGCATTCAAGATCTGGTCATCCTCATGAGCAGTTATCTGCGCTATATCTTCCAGGATAATCAAGCCTTCATTCCTCTTCAGGAAGAACTGGAGGCCGTCCAGGGATACATCGATCTTTGCGCAGTCATGGGATCCCATGTGGACCTCAAAGTAAACATCTCCACCGACGGCTTGTCCGATCCCGCCCTGCCCCTTTCTGTTCTCACCTTTGTAGAGAACAGTATCAAACACAATAAAAACCGGGATCCTCTGGTGATCACCATCGAATCCCGTACACATCTTACCGAGGAAGGCGAACCCTTCCACGTGATCACTGTCCGCGATAACGGCAGCGGCTTCCCGGAAGAGACCCTAAAAGAGCTGAATGAAGCCGATCCCACTGCCATCAGTTACCGTAAGCATCATATCGGTATCAGCAATGTTCGTTACCGTCTCTGGCTCGCCTACGGCGACCAGGCCGGCGTCCGCTTTTCCAACGAAGGAGAAGATGCCGTGGTCTCCATCCACTTCCCCTCCAAGCCGCTGCTGGTGATGGATGCCAACTGGAATCCCGGTACATTCTCCGGCAAAATGTCATAATAAACTATTTTAACCGTTCAATATCCTTTAGGAGGTTTTCATGAATATACTCCTTGTCGATGACCAGCCCAGCATTCTTGCTTCCCTTGTGTCCTGTATTCCCTGGCATTCCCTCGGTCTTTCATCCGTCTATACCGCCTGTTCTGCCAGAGAAGCCAGAAAGATCCTGGAGAAGAATATCGTCGATATCCTGATCTCCGACATCGAAATGCCCGGTGAAGACGGACTGGACTTACTCACCTGGGTCCGTGATCAGAACATGGATACAGAATGCATCTTGCTGACCTCCCATGCCGATTTCTTCTATGCGAAGCGTGCTATCACCCTGAGAGTCAGCGACTATATTATTCAGCCTGCCCGGGATGAAGATGTGATCCGCGCCGTGAAAAAGGCCATGGCCAATCGCCAGACCAATTCCCACAAAAATGATCTTCTGAAATATCAGGGACAGGACTTTGAAGGAAAAAATGAAGTCGCCCTTTCCATTTTCTCTGACTGGCCGCCATCCTCAGACATCTCCATCGATCCTGACCTGATCAGCGATCGCCAGATCAAACTCAGCGCTCTGAATGTCCCCTGCACCCCAAATGATGACTGCCTTCTGCTCTATGGTCATATCCGCAGCTGGCACCGTATGCCCCAGACTCCTTCTCTGATGATCTCCAAATATCGCCGGATCGTGGACAGTGCCTTTCAGTCTCCCGACTGCCACCATCTCACCTGGTTCCCGAAGGATAACTTTTTCTACACTCTGATCCTTACGGATCAGCGCAGCAACGACGCAGTCATGCCCGGGGCTGCTAAAACGCTGACCCCATCAAGCGATACACAGCCGGCAAGCGGTACGATCCGCGAAAGTACGATCCGCAAGATATACGATACCATCGATGCGGAACTAGGCTGTAGATTGCGTCTCTTCTATGCAGCAACCGATTTCGTCCACCTGAGAGAAGCCATGGATGCGCTCTTTCAGGAAGAAGACCATTATTCCTATGAACATCAATCTGAAGAAGTCTGCCTCCATCAGGTAGAGATCAGCCAGGCTTCCTGGGAAAATGATCCGCTCCGTGAAAGAAACGTCAAGCAACTGGAACGCATCAAAGCCTATATCCACGAACACATGGCAGAACCTATCACCCGTACCCAGATTGCGGATGACCTTCTGCTCTCCCCCAGTTATGTCAGCCATATCATCAAAGAACTGGAGGACATGTCCTGCAAAGAACTGGTCACAGCCATCAAAATGACCTACGCCCAGAAGTTGCTCCGTTCCTCCCGCTATTCCATCGGTGACATTGCTGCCCGCTGTGGTTATGACAGCTTCGCCTATTTTTCGAAAGTCTATAAAGCCACCTACGGCATCACGCCTTCGTCCGAAAGAGAGATGCCCTAAGACCTACAATCTGATGAGCCAGATGAAGCCTCTGTACTTAAAGCACCGCGGCACCGAGCATCTGAGAAGCTTTGTCAAGAAGTCCGAGACTGACTTCGGTACCTTCATGACCTTTGAAGACTATGACCTTCAGGTTGCTTACGGTCCCCGCATGCCCAGAAAGCCTGTTGCCGGCGGTATGATCTACGAGCTCGCTCCCAACAAGTTCCTCATCATTGGTATGAGCACAACCCTTACCTTCCTTCCCAAGGTCGGCGAAAACAAGAAGGTCGATATCCTGAAGATGGAAGAAGGAACCCTGAAGAATGGTGAATGGGTTCCCGGCCGCATCATGAACGGCGACGAGAAGATGATGATCCAGTGCTACAACATGCCCACCTGCATCATGGTCGAGCTGTTCAAGTATTGATCGATTCCAGAATCATTCAAAAAGCTCCTGGCAACATTCGCTAGCTAACGAAAAAGTCCAAGGCATAACAAGCCTTGGACTTTTTTCTTACACAATGATCAGTCTTCTTGTATTCACATGCTTACCGAATTCCGGCAGGTAGAAGGGACCGTCAAAATCCGGATCCAGTCTGCTCTGCATGATGGGAGGCATGTAAGAAGAGGTGAAGCAGAAGCCATAGGTGATGTCATGGAAGCCCTGAGAAAGGCCGCCTTCCTTTTTGACCTTCAGGACTGCGGGAGTGGTCACCGACCAATGGGTATGCCAATCATCCTTCATCTCATCCATGGTGTAATCCTCTCCATTGATATTCCAGATGATATCTTCTTTTTCAAATCTTTCTCCGTCGACGATCAAGGTACCGGGACGAAGCTGACTTAAAAACACGCCGCGATAATAGGGAAGGCGGATCTTCAACTGAAAACCAACCACTTTACCGTCTTCTATTCGGTTTCTGAATCCAACCGACTGGATAACCTGTTTTTCCATATTGCCCCTCCTTAGTCGCCCAGCAGACGCTTCATCATGATATGCTGCTTTCTCAGTGTCTGGCCTACTTCGTAGTGCTCGTCGAAGTATTTGTCCACACCTTCGTATTCACTGAGAAGATAGCCGTCGTAGCCGTGATCCTGAAGGACCTTGATGATCTCCGGATAGGGGATGGTGGTCTCTTCAAAATCATCGTTCATATGGATGAATTTGGCATGGCAGCAATAGATGTAGGGAATGAGCTCGATGAGATCTTCCGGCTCATTGGGCTTAAATGCCGGATTTCTGTATTCGCCCTCGTTAAATTTGTTTCTGAAGACACTGAAATCGATGTTCAGTCCGAAATTCTTCGTTCCGGTCTCCTTGATAAAGTCGACATAATCCTTGACCAGCGCACCCTTTAAGTTAGAGGGAGTATGGATCTCGGGACACATGACGATCCCCAGCTTTTCAGCCAGAGGAAGACAGCCTTTGATGATCTCCCGCCAGTAGGTGACAGGATTCAGATCGTGGTCAATAACCGGCATCTTGGTACGCATGATGGTGAAACCAAGTCGGTGAGCCAGACGGATATCGGTAGAGAGCATCTCGATGGATTCCTCTACGGTCAGATCACGGTATCCGAGTACGTGAGAATCGATCCAGTTACCGTACTCTACGGGAATGATCTCATACTTGTCGCAGAGACGGTGCCACTTTTCCACCCACTCGTCGGTGGGATGGGGATAGTTTTCAATATGGGTATTTGCCAGGATCTCGATGCCGTGGGCTCCCATGTCATAGATATCTTCGAAGCATTCTTCCAGGTTTTTGGTCAGGCCGAATTCTGCGCTGTAGCTATACAGAGCGACGCCGCGTTTCGGACCTTTCCGATCATATTTATACATGTTTTTGTCCTCCGCTTAGGGACTTCGTTTATGGACTCCATAAAATGGAAATCCATGTATGGATAGAAAAAGGGGAAGCATTCCCTTCCCCTCATTCTACGCAAGATAACACAATTTATCTATATTAAGAATTGTCATTTTACTATTATTTTTTTGTCACTATCATCTTCTAGCCCTGCGATCGATACCGCTCTGACGATAGTAGGCGGCTTTATTCTCATACATTTTGGCATCTGCCTTACGAAGAAGACCGCTGATGGTATCCTCTGCCGTTCCGACGACGATGCCGGTGGAAATGGAGACGCCGGGGACATAGGTGCCTTTGAAACTGGTGGTCTGTTTGTTCAGAAGATCGATGAGCTCTTCTTCGGTGGGGGAAGGATCCTGCAGGATGGCAATGAATTCATCACCACCGGTACGGTAGCAGTGGCCATAGTGGGAAAAGACATTTTCAAGGCAGGCAGCTGCACCGCGGATCAGTTCATCTCCTGCGTGGTGCCCGATATTGTCGTTCACTTTCTTCAGTCCGTTGACATCGAAGGCACAGACTTTCATGCCCTCCACGCTGCCCGCTTCAGCGAGCTTATCGATATGCTGCGCAAAACTGCGTCGATTCAGCATGCCCGTCAGCTGATCCGTCTCCATAAGGATCCGGTTCATATGGTCGGTCTCAAACTTTTGGATACGCATGCGGATCATGGTCGTGCTGACAAAAATACTGACAAGAGCGTAGATCACCGCGTTGACGATGTTTTTCTGGAACAGCTCCGGTGCCTGGATCCGGTGCATGATCAGGATATAGAAGATGTCCGAGATAATAATGATCACAATGACATTGAGCGGTCTTAGAGTGAAAAGTAGGGGCGTCACGAACAGGAAGACCATGTAGGACGCCGTAACATCTTCTTTGCTGGATACGGCCAGCATGATGCCGATGGCAAACATGACAGCCACGAACAGGTAGGCGGAAATGTGGATCACCACCGGGTGCTTTTTAGCAATGAAACGGTTCAGGAGCAGCAGTCCCAGCATGACCAACGTACCGATGACATAGAACAGTTTGTTCTTGGATACGGCATTCTGATCGAGAGTGGCAAACAGGAACATGGCCATGAAGGCGAGGCTGGAGATGCTCGCATAGGCAATGACGCTTCGACGGTTGGATTCCTGAATGTCGTTGTAGATCGGATTTTGATATTTGGAGGAAAGGCTTCTGTAAAAGAGATAATCAGCAATCTTTGACATAAGTTTATCCTCGTTGGTTAATAGTTTTGGCAGAGTCAGGCTGTGCGGCAGAGTCAGGCTGTGTATCGGGTGATGGAACATCGGCAGGCTGAGCGGGTTGATCACTTTGGAGCATAGTCAGGAAATCGGTTTCACTCACAGGACGGGAGAAACAGTAGCCCTGGATGGCATCGCACCCGGCAATCTTCAGGAACAGGTACTGTTCCATCTTCTCTACACCTTCAGCGACTACGCTGAGGCCGGTCTCCTTGGCAAAGGCGATGGTATGTTTCAGGAGATTCTCTCCATTTTGCGTTCCAATGAAATCCACCAGAGATTTATCGAGTTTGATGCACTCGAAGGGAAGCATCTGCAGACTGGCAAGGGAGGAATAGCCGGCGCCGAAATCGTCCATGTGCAGGGCGAAACCACGCTGGCAAAGATCCTTGGCGAACTCTCCGATCATGGAAGCTCGGACAGCGGCACTCTCGGTGATCTCAATAGGGATCAGGCGAGGAGAGACGCCGTAGGAGGCAGCGATCTCGCTATAGAGCTGGGGAATATCCATGGTGAACAGGGAAGCTCTGGATAGATTGACGGAGATGGGCAGATTTGGCAGACCCTGATCCATCAGGAAACGCTGGAAACAGCAGACCTGACGGAAGACTTCTTCATCCAGACGGTTGATGAGACCGCTGTTTTCCAGAATGGGAATGAACTTTCCCGGAGGGACCATTTCTCCATTGGGCATGATCCAGCGTACCAGCGCTTCGGCACCGATCATCTTCCTTGTGTAAGCGGAATATTTAGGCTGATACCAGACAACGAACTCACCGTTTTGCAGGGACTTCTTGAAGTTCTTTTCAACGGAAATATCCCAGGAGATCCGGTCCAGCATCTGATGGGTGATCTCGAAATAATCTTTGGGAATATTGTTTCGGAAGGTGTTCAGCAGATAAGCGACGCGATTGTAGGTCTCTTCGGTGGAGGTACCCCGACTGATGTTTCGGTACATGGTCCACTTGAAGAGGGGATTCTTGATCTTACTTTCCTGACGGACTTTTTCTTCGAAAAGGGAAATATTTGCCTGAAGCTGGTCGCTGGTCTGGCTTTCGACAAAGCAGGCAAAGGAACCTTCACCGACGTAAGCGGTACAGGTGTTTTCGGTCATGAAGCTCTTCAGGACATCACCGACGCTCTGCATCAGCTGATCTTTGATGATGGAACCATACTGACGACGAATAGAATCCAGATTGTCCAGTTTCAAAATGCAAAGGTCGAAGGGAACTTCGGGGTTACTTTTAAGCAGTTTATCGCTGTGGATGAAAAATGCTTCCTTGGTCAATAGACCTGTCAGGGTATTGTATTCTACTTTCTGAAGGGTATTTTGAAGAGCTATCTGCTTTTCCATGGCTTTCACTTCATCATCTTCGCAGGCGACGCCAACCACAATATTTTCGAAGGAATCTGCATCACCGATACGAACGATCTTACGGAAGAAATGATGGAGTTCTCCATTTAACAGAACGCGATAATGGAGGACGACGCTCTCTGTGGTCTTCAAAGTTTCCTGTAACTGGGACAGGCGACAGGCATTTCGAAGAGATTCCTGATCGTCCGGGTGGACATATTTTTGAATGTAATTCTCCATTTCCTCCTCATAGGACATGACACCACGATAGATGGAATCGGGATCCAGAGGCTTTCCGTTGAGGCGATAGAGGACCAGAGAACTATTGCGGAGCTGGACGGAAAAAACGTCATAAAAATCAGAAGTCAATCCCTTGATCAGTGCCAGATTTTTCAGTTCCTGTTCACTGGTGGGAAGGGTCGCGGCAAAGCTGGCCTCATTCTCTACGGTGGAAAAGATCAGCATGTGGCAGGGACCATACGATGGAATCTCGATAGCGACTGCATCGACGATTTCGCTGATATTGCGGATCGGATCAGTGTAGGTGGTAGGTCCCATGACACCATTGGTGACAGGGCAGGGGCCGCAGGGCTCATTCAGCCCCATTAAACAGGAATAGCATTTCTGTCCGATCTTCAGCTGGGGATAAATAGATAACGCGGTTTCATTGGCATTGACGATATTGTACTCTGCATCGATAACATAACAGCCGGATGACCGATTGTTCAATTGTCTGCACCTCCTGTCTGGGATTGTATATGTTGCAGTGTATCATACACCCGCTTGTGTCGCATTATACATGTAAAATTGACAGACTTTTTGTATGAAATCAGAGGGAGGGCTGGTTTAGGGCAAGAGGATAGGGGGAGAGCGAGAGGATAGGGTGTTAGTGAAAGAGGACAGGGCGGTTTGGGGTATTTGACTGGCTGCTTTTGGGTCGCAGGACGGCTGCTTGCTAAACAGGATCCAAAAGATCTAGACAATCTGAAAGAAAGACTGGTAAATATCCCTGTTCGGGATTAGAATGTGGTATGGTTAAATATTTCATTGAGCCGTTAAGTTTTGCCATAAAAAGACCATCTGGGGTTCGCCCAGATGGCCTTTTTTCGTTAGACTGTTTTTTCACAGCCCCTTTTTCTATATTCTGATGGATCCTTATTTCATTTTCACTGATCATCTCAACGTTTCAAACATCATACCTCAAGTGGTCTATTACGCCCAGGGATCCTCACTGGCAGGTACACGGATATCCCCCAGGAAAGTAATTTCCGTCAGACACCACTCATTGCCGCCCTTTTGTCTCAGCATCAGGGTTCTGGGTGAATCGGCTCCGGAGGAATAGACCATCATGGTGCAGTAATTAGCTTCCACCGGCTGGGAAGCACTTCTGCCTACAGGGATCCTGTAAGGAGCATTAGGCAGAGCATATCCATTCGATGGATTCGTTCCCTGGATAAAGGAAAACGGCTTATATTCCTTGCCCTTCAGTCTTTCCTGCAGGAACTGCTTGTCGAAGTTGGAAAGGGGCTGAGGGCCCTTCAGGATATCGAGCATCTGAAAGGTCTCTTCCGGATCTTCCTTATAGTTGCAAAGGATCGCCACTGCCAGAGCAGTGACCATATATGGATCCTTCTTGATCTGGTCATATACATACTTTGCTGCATCTATGGTCTCGGGCAGACTGGCAAAGGAAATAATTCTCGGCTGGATCATGGTGTGAACCTCCTGTTCATCGTTCTTATATTCTGATTGTACCACAAAATGGCACATTTGGGGTCAGAGCAAAAATGTACATCAAAATTTTTTGATGTCTGCCTTATGACATTCACCGCGCAGACCTCATAGGTTTTATCTCGAAACGTCCCGTTCAATTGCGAACGGGTGTACATTTTTGCTCTGACCCCAAATGCGTAAAAAAGAGGACCTCCGGCTAAGCCGAAGATCCTCTATGCTTATAGATTATCTCACTTTTGTGATTTCGATTAGAAATCTACCTCGGTGTCGTAGTAGCAGCACTTCAGCAGAGCTTCCATCTCCTCAACGCTGGGCTGACGGGGATTGGAACCGGTGCAAGCGTCGCCGATAGCATTGACTGCGATGTCATGCAGACGAGCAAGGAATACTTCCTCGGGAACGAAACCGTTCTCGGTGGGATAGCTGTCTGCGCCGTAGTTCTTGATGCAGTGAGGAATGTTCAGATCGTCGTTCATCTGACGCAGGAATGCGATCAGAGCAGCAACCTTCTCATCGTCGGTAGCGGTCTTGTCGCAGATGCCCATGTAGTCAACCAGGACACCGTAACGCTTCTTAGCGGTCTCATCCTTTGCGTTGAAAGCAACGACCTTAGGAAGGTACATAGCGTTTGCAGCACCATGGATGATGTGTGCGCCGAAGTCAGCGAAAGCAGCACCGGTCTTGTGAGCCATGGAGTGAACGATACCAAGAAGTGCGTTGGAGAATGCCATACCTGCAAGGCACTGAGCATTGTGCATACGATCGCGAGCTTCCATATCTCCGTTGTAGGACTTGACCAGATCGTTCTGGATCATCTCAACAGCGTGGATAGCCAGAGGATCAGTGTAGTCGCAGTTAGCGGTGGAAACATATGCCTCGACAGCGTGGGTGATAGCGTCCATACCGGTATGAGCAACCAGCTTCTGGGGCATGGTCTCAGCCAGTTCGGGATCAACGATAGCTACGTCGGGAGTGATCTCGAAGTCAGCGATAGGATACTTGATTCCCTTGCTGTAGTCGGTGATGATGGAGAATGCAGTTACCTCGGTAGCGGTACCGGAAGTGGAAGAAACTGCACAGAACTTAGCCTTGTTGCGAAGCTCGGGGATACCGAAGACCTTGCACATATCCTCGAAGGTGCACTCGGGATACTCGTACTTGATCCACATAGCCTTTGCTGCATCGATGGGAGAACCGCCACCGATAGCAACGATCCAGTCGGGCTGGAACTTCAGCATAGCGTCAGCACCGCGCATAACGGTCTCAACAGAAGGATCGGGCTCGATACCGTCGAAGATCTCGACTTCCATGCCAGCTTCCTTCAGGTAAGCCTCAGCCTTGTCCAGGAAGCCGAAACGCTTCATGGAGCCGCCGCCTACGCAGATCATTGCCTTGGTTCCCTTGAAGGACTTCAGAGCCTCCAGAGATCCCTTACCGTGGTAAATGTCACGAGGAAGAGTAAAACGTGCCATAACAGACACCTCCTATAATATGATATTAAAATACACATAGTAAAACGGTGATCATAGTCGGAGCACCATCGCTTAACTTTGATAATATTTTAACATTTATATAGACACCTGACCATTTCACAAATTTCATATACCCTATGAGAAAAAAGCATACCCTTAAAAGGATGGGGAAAACGCAAATGGTGTCAGAGCGAAAATGCGCGCAGCAACGCATTGTTGCGTTGTCTACGCGCATTTTCGCTCTGACACCATCTGTGCCTTAGTCCGGGATCAGACTCAGGGCTTGTTCTCTCGGAAGCAGGATATCGATGCCTGCGGGATTTACCACTACACCGCTCAAAACTTCGGGCAGCAGGTTCTTTTCCTTCAGGGCACTGAAGGGGATCCGTACGATACGAAAGCTATTTGCCTTCGCTCCCAGCATACGGGTCAGTTCCAAAGGATCGGAGAACAGTGCTACAAAGTTTCCCTCACCGTTGGCATTTCCCTGATCGGGTGCTTTGGCTGCATTCGGCTTCAGAGCCCGGCGGATCACCAACGGTCCCACTCTCTTGGGATCCTTAGGATCCACATTTAATGCCAGGAAATATTCACTCTTGCCGATCTCCAGCATGAGATCTTCATACAGATCCTGAAGATAGGCCTTTCGATCTTCCGTCAGTTCCTGACGGCAGCTGATGAACTGTCTGAAAAAGATACCGGAGAGCTGCAGCGCCTGGTTCATGGGCGGTACCTGTTTACCGGATTTTTTCAGTTCCTCCTCGGAAGGAAGCGGAGACACCTCATCCACACTGAGCTTGATGGACTCCAATCCTCTTGAAAGGACCACCGTGTCCACACCCAAAGTACGCAGATGGAAATAAAACTGCTTCAGTTCAGGAACAGACAGTCTGCCTCCCTGTACCGGGATCAGCTTGGTCTTATAGACCTCAAAGCTGGTCTTTGCCTCTTCCTCTGTGGTGTACAGCCAGACCTCATCGGTCCCCATCTCATGATCTTCCTCCACGTAGGGAAGATGGGTCATGGGGCTGATCAGATAATACAGCGCTTCACTTTCCCACAGAAGATGCAGTGCTTCCTCTCTTGTCAGACTCATTGAAAAACCTCTCTTAATCTATTACTTCTCGCTGAAGAAATCTCTCTTGTTAAATCCGGCTGTCATGAAACGCCATGCAGCCTTGCCGTTGGTCAGCCATTCGATGCGGACATCGTTCTTCGTATTCTTCAGCATGCCCTCTACCATGTGCTTTCCGATCACATCCGGGTAGTCTCCCAGAATGTTATAGACCTTTTTCACACGATCGCTCAACTGATTGGATCCATCCTTACCGTTGGAGGAGGTTAAAAAATCCGTGATCATGATACCGGGGGAAAGTTTACCCACTACGATATTCAGTCCGGCAACCTTTACCTCGTTGGCAAGGGCGGAGGTGAAATAGGTGACGGCACGCTTGGTGGTTCCGTACATGACCAGATAGGGCTGATACGCATCGTTGGAGCCGAAGCCTTCCACGTTATAGATGGCACCGCTTCCCTGCTCCTTCATGATCTTCATGGCAGCCACGGAGCCGTTGATGGCTCCCTTCAGGTCCACGTTCATGAGGAAATCGATCTCTTTCTCTTCCAGATCCCAGATATAATGTTCACTCTGGTTGACACCGGCATTGTTGACCCAGATATCCAAAGAACCGAAGGTCTCCTTAGCCGTCTTTGCCAGGTTTTCCACTTCCTCTTTCACGGATACATTGCACTTCACGCCCAGGACCTGTCCCTGGCCTTTCATAGCCTTCAGGGATTCCACTGCCTTTGAGAGGTTGGTCTCATTGATATCGCTGACCACCACATTCAGGTTAGCTTCTCTGAAGTTCTTTGCCATCTCAAAGCCCAGACCTCTGGCGCTTCCCGTAATAACAACTGTCTTGCTCATGGTATTTACCTACCTTATACAAATTTTTAGAACTTGCGAAATGATACTCTCATTTCAGGTCGGACACTCACATGCAAAAACGGGCCTATTGCACAGGGACTATTATCCCAGTTGAAAGCGGAATAATCAAGTCGCATTTGGGAACTCGCGCAGATAGGGTCAGAGGAAAAATGTGACAGGCAACGCGCAAGCGTTTCCTGTTGTACATTTTTGATCTGACCCTATCTGCGCAAAATGTGCTATACTTATATCCAATGCGGTAAAGTCACAAGGAGATACTCACATGTATAAAGGTCTGCTCATTAAGGAAAGTCTTCAGGATGAGACCATTCTGGATCTCATTACTGTCACGAATATCGAACTTTGGAAAACAGACAATGATCCCAGGTACTGGACCGCTATCAACTTTGAGGCTGAAGATCCCTTCTTTCCCGAAAAGCTGTCCAGAGCATTGATCGATCATCCCTCCATGCCCTGGTATGTGGATTTTAAAGTTGAACACACCAAATATATCGTCCTCAAAGACCATGTACTTACCTATAAGATCGGAGACAGTGCTGCCAGACAAAATGTCATGGACGAATGTCTTCGCTATGGTATCCGAGCCGATCAGCTCGATTGGAACGAATGATAGAAATCAAAGGAGCCCGTATGTATAAATCCCCCTCAAAAAAGACCCTTTCCATGATCCTTTCCCTCTGTCTCAGCCTGATGATGGTACTTCTCCTGTTCAGTGGCTGCAGCAAGGAAACCGGTACCACACCTCCCACGGGAGGTGGATGGAACTCCGCTAACTGGAACACCCATGCCTGGGAAAACATCGTCCACAATGTCCCAAAGGATCAGGGAAGCGGTGCCTCCTACAGAGGCGCTTACAGCAGCTCTGATTATCAGTCTCCTGAACACTTAAAGATCGAAGACTATGTGAACATGAGTGCGGAAGAGATTACCGCCTCTCTTACCCTGGAACAGAAGGCTGCCCAGATGGTACAGCCCGCTATCTACTGTGTCAGCGAGGACCGGATGTGGGAAAACTGCTACGGAAGCATCCTTTCCAAGAACAGTTCCGTGACCGCCGAAGAATGGCGCCATATCGTGGATGGCTTCCAGAAAGCGGCTCTGGAGTCCGACTCCGGCATTCCCTACCTTTACGGTCAGGATGATGTCCATGGTGTCAACTATGCACTGAACACGGTTATCTTTCCTCATAATATCGGTCTGGGCGCTGCCAATGATCCGGAGCTCATGTACCAGGTAGGTCTGATCACTGCGGATGAGGCCAAATTGTGCCATATGCTCTGGAACTTCGCTCCCGTTGTAGCACAGTCCTGCGATCCCAGATGGGGCCGCACCTATGAAAGCTACGGTTCCGATCTCTCCATCATCACGGAACTCTCCACCGCTTACACCCGGGGACTTTTAGATGGAGGCGTCATTGCTTGTGCCAAGCACTTTCTGGCCGATGGCAATGTAACCTATGGAACCGGTGAACAGTCCGATGTCAAACGGCTCATCGACCGCGGTGATGCTCTTTTAAGTGAGGCAGAGATCGATGAACTCCTGGCTGTCTATCAGGCGCTGATCGATACCGGTGTCCAGACCATCATGATCTCCCATTCCGCTCTCAATGGTGTGAAGATGCACGAGAACGGGGAGTATATCTGGCGTTTGAAAAATGAGATGGGATTTGAAGGCTTTATCGTCAGTGACTGGAATTCCGTCCAGAACACCTCCGGCAGCACCTACCGTGAGCAGGTCATCAATGCTGTCAATGCGGGTATCGACATGCTCATGGAGATCGACCGCTACGATGAAGCCATGCAGATCATTATCGATGCCGTGAATTCCGGCGATATCACCGAGGAACGTATCGATGATGCGGTCTGCCGCATCCTCAAGGTCAAGATCGATGAAGGGATCTTTGCGGATCCCTATGGTGAGAACCTGGAGACAGCCATGACAGAGACAGGCAGCTGCGAATACCGCTCTGTTGCCGAAAAGCTGGTGGAAGAAAGTCTGGTCCTGATCAAGAATGAAGGTGACCTGCTTCCTCTTGCTCAGGGAACTTCCGTCTATGTTCTTGGACCTGCAGCCGACAATGCCCAGGCACAGTGCGGTGGATGGACTCTCGATTGGAACAGCAGTCCCGAGAAAGATATTCCCGGTGTTACCACCATCCTGCAGGGCCTGATGGAAACAGCATCTGACAATGATATCACCATCATCACCGATGAAGCCCACGCACAGGAGGCCGACATTGTCCTGTTAGTCGTCGGCGAACAGTCCTACGCAGAGTGGAACGGTGATACCGCGGATCTGGACCTTTGCGGTGCCCTGGGTCTTGCCGGTAACAAAGAAGCTATGGACAAGGCTGTTTCCTTAGGAAAGCCCATCGTCACCCTGATCGTTGCCGGTCGCCAGGTCCTCATCCGTGACTACGAGACCGACTGGGACAGCATCGTCATGTGTTATCTCCCCGGCTCCGAAGGTCAGGGCGTCGCCAACGTCCTCTTCGGCAATGCCCCCTTCACCGGCACCCTGCCCAGTCCCTGGTACGCCTCTCTCGACCAGATCGGCACGGAAGAATCCTGGCTCCCCGCAGGTTTTGCACATTTGGGGTCAGAGTAAAAATGTAGACCGGTTCGCTATCGATCCGGGCCTTTCGAGCAAGCTCGAAACTTATCGGAATCCGTTTGTATAACGATAGCGACTTCGCTTTTCATACTGAAAAAAGATACTGAAAAAAAGACCGGATCAGAGATCTATCTACCTCTGGTCCGGTCCTTATTTTTTCTGATCACCTGATCTTCTTAATCAGGGTCTTCTTTTTTCTACTTCTTCCTTCAGATAAAGATAACGCTCATATTTTTCCTGCTTGGAAAAATGATCCTCTCTCTTCTGCAAAGGATTACCTTCGTAAATGAGCTTCTCCCCATGGAACTGCTCGCTGGTCAGATCGAACAGACAGCCATCGATCACATTGTAGCAATGGAAACTGCCGCCCTTTCTCAAAATGCCATACACCTCTCCGCCATAGTAATCCTGCACGAGAAAAGCGGTAATGGAGCACTGACCCAGGGTCTTATCCTCTTCGCTCCAATGATGGCGCATGCGGGGAGCACAGGTATATTCACACCAGATCGTCGAGAGCAGGTCGTAGAACTCCCTGGGATCTCCCATCCACTGATCTTCTTTCTTTACAGGGAGCACGTCGGCGGTTTCCCAGCCGTAAAATTCGTAAGTTTTCATGTGAGACTCCTCTTATTCAGTTCGGTTGCAAACCCGGTTCTCATCACGGACCGGTACACTTTCAGGGCCATACATTCTACATTTTTGCTCTGACCCCAAATGCGTTATTCCATGACCTCATCCAGGAAAGCAAAGACTCTTTCCTCGTACATCTCAGGTGCATAGTAGTAAGACTGACCATGGCCTGCATTCTCTACGACCATGATCTCCTTTCTGGTATTGCAGGCTGCATACACATCGTAGACCATTTCGGTGTGGACGAAGTTATCCTCGGAACCATGGATGAACATCATGGGAACGGTGGACTTCTTTACCTGTTCCACGCTGGATGCCTCGGTAAAGTCATAACCGGCACGCATGGTAGCGATAACGCTGGCGGTATTGAGCAGCGGGAAGGTGGGCAGATGGAACAGTACATCCATCTCATCCGCAAAGATATCCCAGACAGAGGTATAACCACAATCCTCTACCACTGCCTTGACGTTGGAAGGAAGGTCCTCACCGGAAGTCATCATGACTGTTGCCGCACCCATGGACACACCATAGAGAACGATCTCTGCCTGAGGATCTCTCTGACAGATCACATCGATCCACAGAAGGATGTCCTTTCGATCCGGCCATCCCATACCGATATAATCACCTTCACTCTCTCCATGGCCCTTCAGATCCGGAGCCAGCACGTTGAAGCCGTGACGGGAGAACATGCAACCATAGGAAGGCATCATCAGACGGCTGGCGGTATAGCCATGGACTGCAATGACCCACTTATGACTGTCGGGGTTGGAGGTATAGATATCGGCATACAGTTTCAGACCATCCGCTGAGGTGATCTGTGCCACCTCCGGTGTATTGTTCTCATACCACTCCTCGGTCTCTTGTCTGATGACTTCCCAGTTCTCATCGACGGTAGAACGGGTAGCCTGGGTCGTCGTGGGTTTGGGTGCCACACTGGCACCGCCGGAGGTGGTACGGCCGATGGCAAAGGAGACCAGGTAATTGGCTCCCAGGATATCGACCAGGAGAAGGACAACAACGATAACGGCGGCAACGATGCCAAGGATCTTCTTAGTTTTTTTGGACATAACGGACTCTTTCTTTTGGTAGGACAGGTAGGACAGATGGGGCAGATTGGCACATTCAGGGGCAGAGCAACTTTGCGCGCCAGACGCAAAGTTGCTCTGACCCTGAATGTGCTTTTCTTTACAGCGTTGGCAATATCTTCTTTACGAAGCGGCGGTGGACCAGCAGGGACAAAGTGACGGTGAGGATGTCAGCCGCCAGCTGTGCCCAGACAATGCCCATCATGCCGAAGATGCCATTGAGAATGAACAGCATGGGAATGTTGAAGACCGCCCAGCGCATAACGCCCAGGAACAAAGCCTCCTTTCCACGACCATAACTGTTGAACAGATGGACATGATAGAAACTCATGAACATCAACAATGTAGCCAGAGAACGGATACGCAGGAACTTTGTACCCAGTTCGATGGTTTCCTGATTGTTGATGAAGAAACGCATAATGTAAGGAGCAAAGCTCTCATACAGTGCCAGGGAAGCCAGGCCGCAGACGATACCCGAGAGCAAAGAGAAACGGGACACCGCATGCATACGCTGATGGTTCTTCGATGCAAAGTTATAGGCAACGATGGGAACCATACCCTGACAGATACCGATGCCGATATTGAGTGGCAGACGCTCCGCCTTCAGCACGATACCGATGGAAGCCAGAGCAATATCGCTGTATCCGGACATCAGTTTATCGATCACGATGTAATCGATATCAAAGAGGAAGGTAGCCACCGCAGAGGGAACACCCACCGTAAAGATCCTAAGGATGCTTGCCTTTTCGGGCAGTTCTTTTAAAGACGTCAGTCCCAGTACACTGCTCTTTCCCTGACGGCGGATCACGATGATGAAGTATGCGCAGGAAATGCAGTTGGACAGGCAGGTCGCAATACCTGCACCCACGATCTCATAGCCCTTCGGCAGGATCAGGAACATGAAGATGGGATCCAGGATCATGTTGATGACACCGCCCATGGTGACGCCGAAGCCTGCCTTACCGGACTCACCGATACTTCTCACCAGGTTGGAGAAGACGTTGGTCATGATGGTAGGAAGCGCTCCGACGACAATGACGCAAAGCGCATAGTAATAAGCGTAGCGATAGGTCTCTTCACCGGCACCTAACAGATGCAAAAGAGGCTTCATAAAGATCAGCACCGTCAAAGAGAAGAAGATCGCCAGTCCCGCAGATACTAAGATACTGAAACTGGAGACACGCTTTGCCTCCTCTTCCCTGTGGGCTCCCAGAAGCTGAGAGATCAAGGCGCTGCCTCCCACACCCAGGATCGCCGCAATGGACAGACAGATGTTAAATACCGGCAATATCAGCGATGCACCTGCCACCATGTACGGATTGTTGGTGCGGCCGATAAAGAAGGTATCCGCCATATTGTAGATCAGGATGATCAGCTGACCGATGATGGTGGGGACCGCCATGGTCCTGACCGCCTTTGCCACCGGCATATTTTCAAACAGATCCCTGTTCTTGATCGTTTTACTTGTTGAACTCATGTTGCTTGACGCACATTTGGGGTCAGAGCACTTTTGTGCTATCTGATGCAGTAGTCATATCAGATCCCATCGAAATCTGATATACGCAGATCTGCTCTGACCCCAAATGTGCTTTTTCCTTCCCTTACTCCCACTCCTTCAGGTACTCAGCCACCGAACGGGACATTTCTCTGGAAAAATCGGAATTATATTTTCTATCACAGAAGGCACCCATCCAGTCTTCGAAGGAGCGATTACCACTCTTCTTTCCGAAGGTCCTGCGCAGGGCTTCTCCGTCCTTCAGTTCGTAGGTATTCTCACAGACGATATCCTTAAGGTCACAGCGCTCCGGCTTGATGCGCTCCTTCTGCTGCTCCGTAGGATAACCGAAGACCAGCATGGCACAGGGGAATACGTAGGTGGGAAGATGGAGCGTCTCTCTCATCTTCTCACAGTTCTCCATGATATCTCCGATGTAGCAGGAACCGATACCCATGCTCTCGGCAGCCACCACCGCGTTCTCCGCAGCGATACAGGTATCCGTTACCGCCAGCATCAGATCGCCCTTACCAGGCTTTCTGGGCTGAGAGCCTGCTTCGATAAATGCATCGTACCATTTTCTATAGTCAGCACAGTAGACAAGGACCATCTTTGCGGAAGCGATGAAAGGCTGATTGTCACACAGGACGGAAAGCTTATCTTTCAGATCCTGATCCGTGATATCCAAAATGGTATACATCTGCATGTTGCCGGCTGTGGGCGCTGCCATGGATGCGAGAAGGATCTCTTCCTTCTGCTCCTTGGTGATCTCCTGCTCCGTAAAGACGCGGACAGATTTTCTATCCATCAGTTCTTTGATCGTGTTGTTCATATAACGTTCCTTACTTCTTTCCCATTTCCTTCAGACGATCACCGGTAATACGATAGGTCGTCCATTCATCCATGGCTACCGCCCCTAAAGATTTATAGAAATCGATACTGGGCTGATTCCAGTCCAGACACCACCATTCCAGTCTGCCGCAGCCTCTTTCCACAGCGATCTGTGCCAGGGTTGTCAGAAGGCCCTTTCCATAGCCCTTTCCCCGATACTCGGGAAGCACATACAGATCTTCCAGATACAGACCCGCACGTCCCAGAAAGGTAGAAAAATTATGGAAGAACAGTGCGAATCCCACTTCTTTTTCTCCCTCCAGAGCAAAGATCACCTCTGCCTTGTTCAGATCGAAGAGCCAATGCTCCAGGGTCGCTTCGTCAGCCACCACCTGGTCCAGCATCTTCTCGTAGGTCGCCAGTTCTTTAATGAAAGAAAGGATCAGATCGGTATCCTCTCTCTTCGCATAGCGGTAGTTCATTGTCGTACTCCTTTTTTCCAGATCGCTCCGGGTGTACATTTGGGGTCAGTGTCTCCGTCCCAGATAGCGAAACACCTTTTTCTTATAATCAAGGTATTCCTCACCGAAAACGGTAGGCAGATATTTCTCTTCCTGCAGGATCTGCAGATGCATCATGATCATGGCAGCGATCGTCCAGAGGATCAGTACCCGGTTCATATACATGAGAAGGATACCGAGGTAGACCAGGTCAAAACCCAGAAAGGCAGGATTTCGGCTCCAGCCGTAGATCCCTCTCGTCACCATCTCGGTCTTGTCCTGCTCCGCAATGCCGGCTCTCCAGCTATCACGCATGGTCAGAACGGCCAGGGTAAAGATCCCATCTCCGATCAGCCCCAGAATAAGTCCCTGCTCCTTGCCGTGATCTCCTAACATGGAATATCCACTAAGGATGCTGACCACCTCCACCACGATGATACTGTAGGTGGTGATCTTTAAGATGATCTCTATGGTCTTACGGGCACTCTTTTCTTTCTTTTTTCCCATCTGATCTGTCTGGATGCCCTGACGTTTTTGCAGGAACATCTTTCCCAGATAGACGCTATAGAAGATCACCAGTACCAGTAAGGCACCGATCTTCCAGAAGATTTCCATATTCATCATGCGTCCCACTCTTTCTTCAGGATCGCCCACTGCATGGTATTTTCGTAGATGGGATTTCCTTCCTGATCATTTACAAAGGAAACAAATTCCACGAACAATCCTTCTTTACGCATGCCCAGTCTCTCACAGAGATGCTGGCTGGGAAGATTGTAATCTTCCGTATAGGCATAGATCCTGCGGGCTCCCAGATCATGGAACAGATAATCATAGAAGGCCTTGGCTGCCTCATAGGCATAACCCTTTCCCTGGTAAGCCGTGTTCAGCATCCAGCAGGGACTGTAAGTATCCATGGGAGCCTCTTCATTAGGGACCATGCGCTCCGGATATGCCTCTATCTCTCCGATGACTTTTCCGGTTTCCTTCAGCGTGATCGCAAAGTAGTGCCTCTCTTCTTTGGCTCTTTCTTCGACAGCCTTCACCGCATCCTCCATGGTCTCCAGCTTCATATCCATGAAACAATTCACCGTCGGTCGGTGCAGATATTCATACACATCCTTGGCATCCCCTTCTCTAAAGGGACGCAGGATCAATCTCTCGGTCTCCAGGATCATATCACGATCCTCCTCTTCCTCCAGATCACTCTGGGTGTACATTTGGGGTCAGAGCATTTCTGTGCATTCATCAATGTCAAAAACACTTCCAAATGGATATTATACACCCGATCTTCCATTTCCCCAATTGTCTATCCGACCCATTTCTACTTCAAATCCGCTGCTTCTTTTGACATCCCATCCACCAAAGTCTATAATCAGATTGGCTTTTTCATAATAAATAGTTGATATTGAAAGAAATTTAAGCTATACTTTTATAAATAACTCAAGGAGGTGAGAACACATGTGTACTGTCAGAGAAGCTATGGATGCCTATCATTCTCTGTCCTGTCAGGATAGAATGACTTTCTACATCACTTTGACCAATGATGTTTCTGTCGATAAAGAAAACATGCAGGAACTTCTC
>JAZUIK010000232.1:0-3575 GCA_045642205.1 Bianqueaceae bacterium | reverse complement strand
AGCGCAAGATAGCGAGGCACATGGCTCCAGCCATCGGCAACACGGACATAGTATACATCCTGACCGGCGTCATCTTTCAGTACCTCCAGTCCCTGGACAAACATGGTATGGGAATGATAGGTAGGATGAAATAAGACACAGATCAGCGCGCCATGACCTTTTTCTAACGTTCGGATCAGAGCCTTTTTAGGATAGAGATAATGGGGGCGCAGAGTCCGGGGATGGATATCGTATCGGCGAAGGCAAAGTCGGAGATAAAGACCGGTAAGAGGCAATGCGACACCACCAAAATACCCAAGAACGGACATGTTCCAGTATAGTGCCAGATGGGATCCGAGAGCAGCACATTCTTCAAAGATATCTCTGGGCAAGCGGTCTGTAAGGACGGGAGCCAGTCCCCGGTTGTAGAAAGTAAAGAGCAGAGAAGTGATAGCAGTAGGAGCGCAGTGGGAACGATAGCATTTTCCGGATTCTCCTTTGGAGAAATCACCGGTGGTGAAACCGGCACAGACGTGGGAGGAAAATGCGGAGAGAGATCGTTCTTCCTGTACATGATGTCCAAGCTTGGATTCGTGGACGAGAGGATCTGCAATGGGAGCGGGATCTATTCTTTTGGGAAAGATCCTCTGAAACAGGGAACGGATTTTGGATAGGATAGACATAGTTCAACCTCGAAAGATCTGAATGTACTCATCATACACTATGTAGGGCAGAATTGCCCAAGGAATGGGCGATCATAATTGTGAAAAATTTGTAAATTTGTCGAGGCAATACAAGGAGAAAATCTGGTATAATAATAGACAGATTAGGAAGAAGGATGGTGCAGGAATGAGCTACGCGATCGGCGAAGTAGTAGTGTTCGGCTTACATGGTGTATGTCAGATCACCGGGTTGGAAACAGATCAGAAGGATCAGAGCGAAAGCTATGTGCTCCAGCCGCTTTATGACAGTCGCTGTAAACTATTTGTTCCTGTTGCCTCTGAGATCGCAGTCTCGAAGATGAAGAAGATCATCGGAAAAGAAGAGGCATCCGCATTGATCAAGAGCTTCGCTAGTGCCAGAAACATCTGGATCATCAATGAAAATCAAAGAAAAGATGCGTACCGGGAACTTCTGAAGACCGGTGAGCGTACCGATCTGATCAACCTGATCCATACTCTGGCATGGCAGGAAGAAAAACAGAAAAGTACCGGAAAACACCTGCATCGCCTGGACGAGAAGTATTACAAAGATGCCAAAAAGATCCTCTATGGAGAGATCGCCTATGTGCTTGGCATCGAGATGGAACAGGTAGAGGAAATGATCAAAAACGGAGACTGATCTAAGTGATCAGAAAATCCCCAGATAAACAGACAGAGGAGAGTTTTCGCTCTCCTCTGTTTTTTCGTTATTCCTGTTAAGGTTTGGTATAGATCAGAAATGATGTCCGCCGGAGGAACCGCCGCTATGGCCGCCGCCACCGCCACCACTGTGACCACCGCCGCCACCGCCACCTCCGGAGGAGGAATCAGAGCGGGTATGGATAACAGAATGGATCAGGATCATGCCTGCCAGAGAGGCAGCCACCTTCGGAAGCGTAATGGAAGCCTTTGCAACCGCAGGATTCTCTTTTCTCTGGGCAGAATTACGACTGGACTTGAGCATCAGGAAATTGATCAAAATAGCCGCACTTAAGGAAAAGAGTGCCAGAGAGATATACTTCATGGGCTGGGCGATACGACCGCCTTCCAGCAGCGTCAGGACCTGCTCGAAGGTCTTATGCGCACAGGCATAATAGTTACCCTTGGAGGCATAGGTATAGGAGTTATCCGTAATACTGTCTGCATAGGCAGAGGTAATGGTGCGGGAGATAGCTCCGTTGGAACGAAGGATAATGTCTCGATTATCCATATCGATCAGGAACAATGTACCGGACTCATTGCCGAAATAGTCGTAATAGACATCCTTTGCATAGGCAGCAGCTGACTGATAATTGGTATCGCAGGTCACCAGCATACATCCGCCATAGGCAGTGATCTCTTTCATTACGGTGAGAAGGGACTCTTCTTCCTGAGGGGTCAGAAGATCAGCCTGGTCATCGATATAGACATTGTAATTGGTGGAAGGATTGGTATACAGCGAAGGAACGTTAGCAAGCGCGGGAATTGCGGGTGCAACGATCAGCAAAAGACACAGGATCCCGGAAAGAAGACGGATGGGAGTATGACGAAATACTTTACTTAGCATTGTTCAGTCCTCCTTCTCTACGGAAGTAATTCGGAAGCGGTCTGGAAGCGATCAGGTTGTAGCACTCGATCATCAGAGCACCGGGCAGGATCGCACCGGCCATAGCGAGAATGGAAGCTGCATAGTACCATACATCGGAAGCCAGGTTGGCTACCAGGAGCAGCCAGCCGATCAGGACACAGACGAAGGAGAAGATGCCGACACCGCCCAGAACCTTTTTCTGGATCTGGCTGCCATACTTCAGTATCTGAGTCATCTGGATCAGACACATAATGGAGGAGATGAAGGTCTGCACAGGAGCAGGGTCCATTTCTCCGGCAACAAAGAAGGAAATAGCAACGACTGCCACAATGAAGATGATACCCCCACCGGCAGCGGCAGATTTCTTTTTCTTATGTGCAGCAGCAACCACGGGATTGTACTGGGGATGACCGATATCCAGAATGTGGTTTTCTCTTTCGAAAACAGACAGAAGCTCGGATTTGTAAGTAACGAGCATCAGGGTCGTCATAATAGAGATGTAACCCAAAGAAGTTCTGGCGGTCAGATTGACAAACAGAGCCAGCACAATGAAGATCACTGCGGCCATAGCAGCGGTGACAAGCCAATATTTCTTCTTATCCACGGGAAGGTCTACAAAGATCTTACCGGTGGCACCGTTGGCAACAGCATAAGAGACTCGATCCTTATCGCGTCTGGTCAGGAACCAGACAGGCATCAGGGTAGAGTGATAGCTCTTGCAGGCTACAGGCAGTCCGTTGGGATATCCCTTGGGCTGACCATGCTCTTTGACGATGGAATAGGAACTGCCGGCAGTACCCAGGGCAGCGGTAGCAGCCTTCAAAGTATCTTCTGAAGCCATCTCCTGAACATGAGTCATATACTTTTCAGCAGGGACATCGGAAGAATCCGCATAGTATCCGGCCAGATAGGCAGGATTGAAGGGCTCTGCCTGTGCATCGGGGTAGGGAAGCAGGGTGTCCGTAATGCTGTCATCCAAAGAGGAAGAGGCGTCCGTAAAGTAACGTCCCTGATCGGCGGTAGGATGGATCATTGCCTGGAAGGTATCTACGCGATACTGGGTGGAGCTAATGTCGGTGGATCGCTCTACTGTAATGGGAAGAGATTCCGGCATGGCAACCGCATGGGCATAGAAAGGAATATAGATACCGCGCATACTGTCGATATACTTCGGATCAGTAAACTCCTTAGGAAGATACAGGACTTTAGAGAGCTTTTCCTGATACAGACCATGCATGGCCTTTTTCGATACACGGAAAGGAATAATGTCACGAGGTCTTTGAGACTGCTCTGTTTTGGAGAAAAGGACAGACTGAGATCCGCAATAG
>JAZUIK010000231.1:0-5059 GCA_045642205.1 Bianqueaceae bacterium | reverse complement strand
GGATCTCCAGATCTCTCAGTGCGATCTTATAACCGCTTCCGAAGTCCGTCAGTTCTCCGATAGCCTCCAGACGCTTCTGTGCTACCTCAGAAAGGACCTTACCCTTACGGTAAAGGAAGTACGCATAAGCCAGTCGATTGGAACGACCTACGCGGCCTCTTAACTGATAGAGCTGTCCCAGTCCCATACTGTCCGCATTTTCAACGATCAGCGTATTCGCATTCGGTATATCCAGACCGGTCTCGATAATGGTAGTACAGACTAAGACGTCGATCTCACCGTCGACAAACTCTACCATGATCTTTTCCAGTTCCTTTTCACTCATCTGTCCATGGGCGGCACGGATCTTAGCTTCCGGAACCAACTGCTGCAATTGAGCAGCCTTATCATCGATATGATCGACTCGGTTATAGAGATAGAAGGCCTGACCGCCTCTTCCCAGCTCTCGATAGATCGCCTCGCGGATCATCTGCTCGTCAGACTCCATGACATAAGTCTGTACAGGGTGACGATCCACCGGAGCGTCCTGCAAAAGACTCATATCTCTCATACCGTTTAAGCTCATATGGAGTGTTCTGGGAATGGGAGTTGCCGACAAAGTCAAAACATCCACGTTCTTCTTCAGTGCCTTGATCTTTTCCTTATGTCCTACACCGAAACGCTGTTCTTCATCGACGATCAAAAGTCCCAGATCCTTAAACTCGATCTGTTTACTCAGCAATCGATGGGTACCGATCACGATATCCAGCGTTCCTGCTCTTAGTTCTCCGATGACTCTTCCGGACTCCTTGGGAGTGACAAAACGGGACAGCAATCCCACGTTGACGGGATAATCCTTCATTCTCTGAAGGAAGGTATTATAGTGCTGCTGGGCCAAAATGGTAGTCGGCGCCAAGATGGCAACCTGCTTGGAATCCTGTACTGCCTTAAAGGCGGCACGGATCGCAACCTCCGTCTTTCCAAAACCTACGTCACCACAGATCAGACGATCCATGACGTGGGTACTCTCCATATCTCTCTTGGTATCTTCGATAGCCTGGAGCTGATCATCGGTCTCCTCGAAGGGGAAGGATTCTTCAAATTCCTTCTGCCAGAAAGTATCCTGTCCGAAGGAATAGCCCACATCGCCCATACGCTGTGCATACAGTGCCTTCAGGTCCTCCGCCAGCTTTTTGACACCTTCCTTGACTTTTCTCTTGGTCCTCTCCCAATCTCCTCCGGAGAGGGAGTTCAGTTTTGCTTCCTGGCCTTCCATGGCCACAAATTTCTGCAGCAGTTCCAAAGAGGTGGTGGGTACATACAGTACACCGCCATCTCGATAAGAGATCTTAAAGTAATCTCTTCGGCTGTCACCATCCTGCATACGGACGATTCCCTGGTAAATACCGACACCATGGTTCTCATGGACGATATAATCACCGACAGCCATATCACTGAAATTATCGATAGGGCCTGCGCCCTTAAACTTCTTTCTCTTTCTGGTGGATCTTCTTCTATTTCCCTTTTCCGTCAGTTCCTGCATGGAAAGGACGGAGAACTTCATGTCGGGATAGGAAAAGCCCTTTCCAAGACTTCCCCTTGCCACCGCGATCTTACCCTGAGCAGGGACCTCATCCATATCTTCATAGGAATAAGCCTCGATGCCTTCCTCGATCAGGGCATTGACGGTCCTGGCACTTCGAAGGGTACTGTCCGTTAAAAGAATGGTCGCATAACCCATCTGATTATTGGATCGAAGCTCATCCATGAGCATCTCACCACTTCCCTGAATGACATTGATGGAGCGAGAGTTGATGGAAAGGATATCCTTGATTGGGAAAGCACTCTGTCCGGAAGACAGTAAAGAGCACAGATATACGCAGGAATACTCCGCCATCTTCGGTTCGATCTCATCGAAGGTGGGGAACATGTTGGACTGGGAAGAGACAATGTATCCCTTTTTCAGTCTGTCCTTGACACTGACAGAGAGTTCTTCCTGTAATTTCGTGATCTTCTCACGGATCCTGGCAGGTTCCTGCAGGATCAGAATCGTATCATCAGACACATAATCCAGGATCGAAGCCGTCTCATCATAAAACAGAGTAACGTAGCTTTCCAGTTCCGAGCGTTTACCCATGGCCAGGCGGTCAAGAAAACGATCGGTTATTCCCTGAAGTCTCTGGGCTTCTTCCGTCAATCCTTCTTTCTCTAATCGGGCAACGCCCTTCTTTGCTTCTTCCCTGATCTTTGTTTTGCCCTCTTCGATCCTCTTATCATCCGCCAGGATCTCCGTTGCCGGATACAGGGTAATATATTCCTGTCTCAAGGTACTTCTCTGGGTCTGCGGATCGATCACACGGATGGAATCGATCTCATCTCCCCAGAACTCAAGACGATAGGCCATATCATCCCCTACGGGATAGATATCCGCAATACCACCACGAAAAGCAAACTGACCGGGTTCCTCTACCTGCTCCACCATCTCATAGCCCATAAGGACCAGATGGGATCTTAATTCATCCAAAGAGATCTCATCTCCGATCCTGCGCTTTAAGATAGCATTACTCCAGATGGAAGGAAGGACCATACGATCATAAAAAGCATCCACGGACAGGATCAGGGTTCTGACCTTCTCCTTTTCCTGGGTCAGCAGACGGATCAGCTTTAATCGCTGCTCTTCGATCGCCAGTCCCTTGGAATCAGCACCATAGAAAAGAGGATCCTTGGAAGGAAAATAATAGACTCCTTCCTTACCATAGAAGGCCATCTCTTCCGCGATCTCCTTTGCACGAAGTTCTGTAGGTGCCACGATCATGGTCGGTCTGTCACTAAGGTATTGCAGCATGGCAGCAATATGTACCTGCACCTGGTCACCTGCGCCGGATAAAAGAAACGGCTCTTTTGCCTGCACATGACCTGCGGCCTTCTGGACCCATTCCTCTTTACGGAATAACTCAAATAATCCCTTCATGGTAGGTTCCCTCCTCTCTGTAAATGTATTGCTCAAAACGGCTCAGCTCGCTTTGCGACGATTTAATTTATTTTATCTAAGGCATAGTTTCGAGCTATGCTCGAAACGGCTCAGGTCGCTTTGCGACGATTCAAATTGTCCAATCTTAGGCATAGTTTTGAGCTTCGCTCAAAACGGCTCAGGTCGCCTTGCGACCTGATTTACCAGTATTATACAGATTCATCGCTCTGCTAAGGCCCTTCTCTACAATGGCAGCGGCGGCTTTGGCAGCTTTCTTCTCCGTCTCCTGAATGATCTCCTGCTCTTCTTTAGAGAAATGGGACAGCACATAATCTGCCAGATCCCAGCCCTCAGGTTTTGCGCCGACGCCGATACGGATCCTGGGGAAATCCTGTGTTCCCAGCATCTGTACGATATTCTTCATTCCGTTATGGGAACCTGCCGATCCCTTTTCACGGATGCGGATCGCTCCAAAAGGAGTATCGATATCATCATAGATAATGATGACATGATCCGGGGTGATCTTATAAAAATCCATGACCGCACAGACGGCATTACCACTAAGGTTCATATAGGTCAGGGGACGGATCAGGACAACATCCTCATCCCCGATCACGCCCTTTGAGACCTGCGCCTGGAGTTTAGCTCTCTCCGGCGGGAAGTCATACGCCTCGTGAAGGCATGCCGCAGCGCCGAAACCAACATTATGACGGGTGTTGTCATACTGTGATCCCGGATTTCCAAGTCCTGCAATCAGATACATCTTGTTCTCTCCTGTTTCCAAAACTCATTATTTAGTTATAGTAACAACATATTTTATCACTAAGCCTCTCAGTACGCAATTCTTTGTGATATAATGTATTGATCAGTTTGTGAAATAACATATCAACTATTGATACGGAGAATATCTATGAGTCATTTTCATTTTATCGGCATCGGCGGCGTCAGTATGAGCGGTATCGCCATGATCTTAAAGCATCGTGGACATGAGGTATCCGGCTCTGACCGTGCCCCTTCTCAAGCGACGAAAGAGCTGGAAGCTGCCGGCATTTTAGTCAGCTACCCCCAGAAGGCCGAGAATATTACCAGTGATATCGATATCGTCGTCTATACCGCTGCTATCTCCGATGATAATCCGGAACTCATGGCTGCCAGAAACACCTGTCCACGCGTCATAGAGCGCTCTGTCATGCTGGGTGAACTGCTGGATGAATATCCTATCGCTATCGGTGTGGCCGGTACCCATGGAAAGACTTCTACCAGTTCCATGCTGGCCTGCATCCATATGGCCGCTAAACTGGATCCTACCTTCCAGATCGGTGGTACTCTTGCTTCCACTAACACCAACTATCGTATCGGTCAGAGCGATTACATGCTGATCGAGGCATGTGAATACTGTGACAGTTTCCTGGAATTTCGGACCAAGTATGCCATCGTTACCAACATCGAAGCAGAACACCTGGATTACTTCGGTACCTTTGATCGAGTTAAGGAATCTTTCCGTAACTACGCTACGATCATGCGTCCTGATGGTGTTCTTATCACTTCTCCCGAATGTGCACCTATCTTTGAAGGCATCGACTCCAAGATTGTTACGGTTTCCGTAGATACCGAGGCTGACTATACTGCCCAGAACATCCAGCGTCATGAACATGCTCTTGGCTCCTCTTTTGAGATGGTCAATGAGGGAAAAGTTCTTGGAACCCTGGATCTGTATGTTCCCGGTAAGCATCTGATCTTTGATTCTCTGTGTGCTGCCGCTACCGCCCTTTCCGAAGGTATCTCCTTTGAAGCGATCAAAGAAGGCCTCGCTTCCTACCGTCCCACCAAACGTCGTTTCGAATACATCGGTGAGTTTCAGGGAGCTATGGTCGTCGATGACTATGCGCACCATCCCAGCGAGATCAAGTCCACTCTGCTGGCTGCCAAAGAGGTACCTCATAAGTCCCTGACCGTTGTCTTCCAGCCCCATACCTACTCCAGAACGATCAGCTTCTTTGATGGCTTTGTGGAGGCTCTTGCCATTGCTGATCGCGTCATCCTGGCAGATATCTATGCCGCCAGTGAGATCGATACCGGAGAGGTCTGTTCCCAGATGCTCGCAGATGC
>JAZUIK010000230.1:0-2378 GCA_045642205.1 Bianqueaceae bacterium | reverse complement strand
AGGCAGGTCCAACCGCCATCAACGCTCAGAAGCTGGCCGGTGGTGTAGGAAGAAGCGTCAGATGCGAAGTAGATCAGAGCACCATTGAGCTCGCCAGCCTTACCGGGACGGCCCATGGGGCAATATGCTTCCTCAACAGCTGCCATAGCGCCGGTAGCGAAAACAGCGTCGGTCATTTCGGACTCGAAGTAAGCAGGTCCGATAGCGTTAACGGTGATGCCGCTCTTTGCCCACTCAGCTGCAAGACCCTTGGTCAGCATCAGAACGCCGCCCTTAGCGGAAGCGTATGCGGTAACAGGCCACAGGCTGTTGTTCATAACAACGGTAGAGTGGATGGAACCGATGTTGATGATCTTACCATAACCACGAGCGATCATGCCCTTAGCTGCCTCACGAGCAACGAAGAACAGAGAGTTCAGGTTGGTGTCGATGACCTTTTTCCAGGTCTCTTCGGGCATTTCGGTAGCGGGAGCAGTGTCACCTACACCTGCATTGTTAACAAGGATGTCGATCTTGCCGAAGGTGTTCTCAACTTCAGCGATCATAGCCTTGATATTCTCGTTGTCGGTAACGTCGCACTTAACAGCGATGCACTTTACGCCAAGAGCCTCAACTTCAGCCTTAACAGCTTCCAGCTTCTCAACACGGCGAGCTGCGATAGCAACATCAGCACCCTGAGCAGCCAGAGCCTTTGCGAACTGAACACCAAGTCCGGAAGAAGCACCGGTAACAAGAGCAACCTTGCCAGTCAGATCAAAAAGATTAGTCATTTTCCTTACCTCCAAGTAAGTTAAAACATAATAAGAGTGGAACAGCTCGGTAATAGGGCCGCCGACGCGCAGTTCCAAGATTGATAATATTTTAACACTTGTGTGCAATTAAAACAAGGCAAATGGAATCTCTGTGCGGGTAAGTTTATGCTGTTGTGTTTACTCCATTCAGGGTTTTAAAGTCCTGCTGTGGTTCGCTCAGATTGAAATCCTGTTGTGAAAAACAGAACCCTGCAAAAAGAAACGATCGTGATGCTTTCGTATCACGATCGTTTCTTTTACAGGGTTATTCTATTGATCATTCTGCAGAAAGAAGAGCGGCTAAGAGAACGACCTGAGGACACTTATAGGCGCCTTCGGGACGGAAGCGTTCTTCCAGGGAATGGCACCTTGTATCATACTCTTCACCATTGCCCATGCACACAGCCGGAATACCGGCTTCGATCGCACGGGAGCAGTTAGTGGAACCACCCTTGCCAAGCTGAGGTTCTTCGGCACCCACATAATGAGCGGCTGCCATACAAGCCTGTACCAGCTCGATATGAGGATCCTGCTGGCCTGCATTCACATCACAGATGTGCTTGATAGTATAGGTGATGGTATCCTTTCCCCAGCGGTCTGTCTCTTCCTGACAGGCTTCATCGATGGCCTTAAAGATACGCTCTCTGAGTTCCTCCAGAATCGCCTGATCATTGGAACGGAAATTGAAGCGGATAAGTGCCTCAGAAACGATGGAATGGACAGCCTCAAAACTGCCTGCCTGAAGGTTGGTGACAGCAAAGGTGGTCATGGGATATTCAGGAACCTGAAACTCAGCGATCTTGGCAATGGCACGACCGGCAGCATGGATCGGGTTGGCAATATCTCCGAAAGCCATGCAGGCATGGCCGCCGATACCATGGAAGACGACTTCATAGGTCTGGATTCCGGTAGCTTCCAGAAGGACAGTAGAGTATCCGGTACCATCGATGGAGATGCTGGCACCCAGTTCATCCTTGTGGTGCTGGCAGTAATACTGCATACCCTTCAATGCTCCGGTACCTTCCTCCTGAACGGTACCCACGAAATGGATATCACCGGTGGTCACGATGTTGGCAGCATTCATGGCGCGAAGAACGGCCAGAACGGAAGCAACACCTCTCGTATCATCGCTGATACCGGGACAATAGATATACTCATCGTCTCTGGTGATCTCCAACTTGGTATCTGCGGGGAATACCGTATCGATATGTCCCTCGATCAGGACATTTTTGGAAGGATCCGTGCCGCCGGCAGTACCCTTACGGATACCGACGACATTACCGTAATCATCGATGTGACAATCGGAAAGACCTTCTTCCTTGAAGATCTCCAGGAGTCTTGCTGCCTTCTTTTCCTCATGAAAGGTGGGAGCAGGGATCAGTGTCAGTTCACACTGGGTCTCGATGATATTGTACTGATCCTCTTCGATAAAATGAAACGCCTTTTGAACATCGTCTCGTGCAACCAGGGCATCGAAACGTTGCTGGATTTTTTCAGAAACCTGATATTTCATAATGGTAAATGCTTACTTTTTCTTGTTGGAAGCCTTCTGCTCACAGTAGAAGCAGCGGTAGATACCCTTCTCTC
>JAZUIK010000229.1:0-2708 GCA_045642205.1 Bianqueaceae bacterium | reverse complement strand
CCAAATGGAGGACTTAAAAATGGCTGAAAAAATTAAAGTCGGTATTATCGGTTGCGGCGGTATCGCAAATCAGAAGCACCTTCCCGCACTGAAGACCCAGTTTGATCGTCTGGAGATCGTTGCTTTCTGTGATATCGTTCCCGAGAGAGCTGAGAAGGCTGCTAAGGAGTACGGTACTCCCGACGCAAAGGTCTATACTGATTATCGTGAAATGCTGAAGGACGAGTCCATTATGACCGTTCATGTTCTGACTCCCAACGTGAGCCATTGCCAGCTGACCGTTGATTCTCTGATGGCAGGCAAGCATGTCATCTGTGAGAAGCCTATGGCAGCTACTCCTGCTGATGCACAGAAGATGCTGGATGCACAGAAGGCAAGCGGCAAGATCCTGACCATCGGTTATCAGAACCGCTGCAGACAGGATTCTCTGACCCTGAAGGCTCTGTGTGACCGTGGAGATCTTGGTGAGATCTACTACGCTAAGGCACATGCTGTTCGTCGTCGTGGTGTTCCTACCTGGGGCGTATTCCCCAACAAGGCACTGCAGGGCGGTGGTCCTCTGATCGATATCGGAACCCACTCCCTGGATCTGACCCTTTGGATGATGAACAACTACAAGCCCAAGAGTGTTATGGGTGCAAGCTTTGAGAAGCTTGGTCGTACCCTGCAGCCCGGTGATCAGGGCAACACCATGGGTGTTTGGGATCCCGAGACCTACGAGGTTGAGGACTCCGCATTCGGTTTCGTTACCATGGAGAATGGTGCAGTTATCGTTATCGAAGCAAGCTGGGCACTGAATACTCTGGATGTCAGTGAGGCTCTGACTGAGCTTTGCGGAACCAAGGCAGGCGCTGACATGAAGGATGGTCTGAGAGTCAATACCGTTCTGTTTGACAAGCTGACCACTATCAAGCCCGAGACCAAGACTCCTCGCGGCGTAGACTTCTTCGCAGGTGCTTCCGCACTTCGTCCTGAGGTTTATGAGTGCAAGAAGTTCTACGATGCAGTCGAAGGCAAGGGTGAGCCTGTCGTTAAGCCTGAGGAAGCATTCGTTGTCACCCAGATCCTGGATGCCATCTATCGCAGTGCTGCTACCGGCAAGCTGATCGAGTTCTAATCAATGTCAAGACCAAGGGCCGGAGAGATCCGGCCCTTATTCACATAGAAAATAATACCGGTGAGTACTCTTATCGGCGAATAAATAATAGAGGAGAATATAAAATGAAACTGAGTGTTTTGACCGTACCGCTTTACGCGTATACTCTAGAGGAGACACTGGAGTATCTTCATGGTCTGGGTGTGCAGCAGGTTGAGATCGGCTGCGGTGGTTTCCCCGGAAAGACCCATCTGGATCCCGATGTGTATCTGAACAATCCTGAGAAGATCGCTGAACTGAAGGCACTTCTTGCTAAGTATGATATGTCCATCAGTGCTTTGAGTGCTCATGGCAATGCAGTCCATCCCAATAAGGAAGTAGCTGCTCAGGCAAAGAAAGACTTTGAAAATGCTGTCCTTCTCGCTGAACAGCTGGGTGTCGAGACGGTCGTTACCTTCTCCGGATGTCCCGGTGACAGTGAAACCTCTCAGTATCCTAACTGGGTCGTATGCCCCTGGCCGGATGATTTCCTTACCATCCTGGACTACCAGTGGAACAAGGTCCTGATCCCTTACTGGCAGGAAGAAGTCAAGTTTGTCCGTACACATGGTGTAAAGCACGTTGCTTTTGAGATGCATCCCGGCTTTTGCGTCTACAATCCTGAGACCTGCCTGAAACTGCGTGAAGCAGTCGGTCCCGAACTGGGTGCTAACTTTGATCCCAGCCATCTGATCTGGCAGGGCATGGATCCCGTAGCTGCTATCCGTGAACTGAAGGGTGCCATTTTCCACTTCCACGCAAAGGATACCCGTATCGATCAGTACAACACCGCTAAGAATGGTGTACTGGATACCAAGCATTACGGTCTGATCCCCGAGAGATCTTGGGTCTTCCGTACCGTAGGTTACGGCAACGGCGAGCAGTACTGGAAGGATATCGTGACTGCTCTGAAGACTTATGGTTATGACGGAGCTCTTTCCATCGAGCATGAGGACAGCCTTATGAGCGTTAAGGAAGGTCTTGAGAAGGCTATTGCCATGGTCAAGAATGTCATGATCGAAGAGACTGCAGGAGAGATGTGGTGGGCGTAAGTTGAGCGGAGCTCAACTTAAGAAGTTTGCTTCGCAAACTTCCGTTTAGTAAAGGGAATATAGTATTTATAAGTTTTCTTAATCAACATTACCTTCAAAAGTGAAATTCTGATGTTGTGCTATTATGCAAGAGAGGAATCTCTTGCCGATATAAAATATAAGGAGACTGAAAGTTTGAAAAAAACAATATGCGCTTTTTTATGGATAGTATTAGTTGTTAGTTCTGCAAAACCGATGAGTGCAGGTAGAATGATGTCTTTTGGTTACTATTCAAATACATCGTTATGGAGTAAACTAGCATGTCATGAAATGGGGCATGCAATTGGTTTAGCTCATAACACTACAGGATACTCGGTTATGATTGACGGAATAAATTCACGGGCATCAAATCCGCAAGATCCAGATATTTCCACCCTTCGAGCACTGTATCCATGAAAAAAAGCTGTTATTGTGTTATTTGTTGTTTAGTTGTTTTCGGGGTGGCTGTTTTCTTTCTCAACGGAAAAATCAAGACGAATCAT
>JAZUIK010000228.1:0-7208 GCA_045642205.1 Bianqueaceae bacterium | reverse complement strand
TGATATAACTGTCCTGCAGAAGGTCCAGACATACATCTTCGTTTCTGATCATGGACTTCAGCGTCAGATACACATTGTTGTAGGTGGCATTGTACAGATTTCCCTGGGCCTGCTGATTACCGGCAGCAGCTGCCATTACCTGCTCGCTCATCCACTGAAGATCGTTTGCTTTATTCACATTCATAGCCATACTTATTTCCCTCACTTGTTTCTTCGATGTTCATTAATGATTTGATGTTTTCTCCGGACAGGATCTTTCTGATCTCTTCCAGGATCTCCTGTGCTTTCTCTTTGCACAGGGTGTTGTATTCAATCAGATATCGAAACAATTCTCCAAATGAATCAAATTTCATTTTCTTCACTCTCCTTTCTGCCATCTAGACGAACGGAGAGAGTGAAACGCTTAAGCATTTATGAAAATTTTTAGAAAAAATTAGCAGAAAAAGAGTACCACTACTAACTTCATATATTATCCAACGATCACTTCACGCTGAGCCAGACCAGCTCATTCAGATCCATCTCAAAGAGATGGATCCTCTCTTCATACTCCGATTCATCCAGCGCAGCAAACATCTCACTGGTGCCGGAGGAAACGACCTCGCCCAGATCGTATTCGATCCAGATTTCCCTCTCCAAAGTTCCATCCGGATTCAGAGAATACATTCCCTGACTGTAGCTGGCAGCACCACTGCTTCCGTAGAAACTCAGGTAACCATCGTAAGTGGGAATATAGTTAAATCTCGCATCGCCGTAGACAATAAACTTCGGCTTTCCATCCACCAGAGTCCAGAAATCATGGATCAGATAACTGTCTCCGAAACTCAATTCACCTACCATCAGTTCTTCTATGCCATCAAAGTTGATATCCCAGAGGGCATATACGATGTCCGTATCGTCGCCGTACATGGAATTATATTCCACATATCCGTTTTCATCCTGATAGAAAGCACCGGTATAGGTTCCCCAGTTGACCATGGTTTCCGTGAACACTTCCGGAAGATCTACGCCTCTGACCTCTCCTGAAAAGAACTGTCTGTAGTACTCGATGGTCTCTGCATAGGCATCGGCAAACTTCGTCTTATCGGGATCTACAAAAGATCCGGAAGTTTCATTCACCGGTTCCAGAGGCGTCTCGATCGCTTTCTGTCTTTCGGCTTCATATTCACTTAGAGGCATCTCGATATAATGATACTGTTTGATCTCAGTGGCCCCGTACCATCCGTTGATATAAGTCTCTTTGATCAGATTACCATTTCCGTCATATTCATAGGTCCAGCTTTCACCTTCGCTCTGCATACCTTCCAGATCGCCTTCCGCTTTCATGGTCATCTGGATCAGCTTGCCCTCAGCGTTGTAGAGCATAGTATAGGTCTGGGTCATACTCAGGTCGCCCACATCTCTGTGTACACTTCTGGTAACTACATTGCCGTTCTCATCCACAACATACTCATAGGTATACAGAGTCTCTATATCATAGCCCTTTTCCAGGTTAGTATGGATGCGTCCCTCTGCATCATACTCATAGACATGTTCGACCACAATCACTCCCCAGGCATCATCCATAATGATCTTTACCGGATTGCCATGGATATCATATTCATAGGAATATGTGCTCTGACCATAACCATCGTCCACCGATATGACATTTCCCAGAATATCATATCGATAGGTCATATGCATATCTTCTCCCTTATCATCGGAATAGACAGACTCTGCCGTATCCAGGACCCAGACGGTACCCTTATTGTCGACCGCTTTATCAGTGTCCTTACTTTCCCCTTCCTTAGGATCTTCCTTCTCTTCCTTATCGTCCAGGTCCGCTTCTACTGCAGGCTTTGGATCGTTTCTGAAATGTTCCACCAGCTTGATACCGCCAAATACAGCACCGCCCAGAACAACGATACCGGCAAGGACACCGGCGATCACTTTACCAACGATAGCACCGGACGCTGCCTTACCTGTAGGAACTGACCCATTGATCGCATCCATTCCGGAGCGCTGAGGCATCATCTGGTTGTTTCCGATCCCCTGCGTTCCCTGTCCCTGAGGCATCTGGGAAACACCATAGATAGAATTCAGATACGCACCTGCCTTGTTGCGTGCCATGGCATTGATCCAGATATCAAATTTTGAAGGATCACCCAGGGTGTTCAGGCTGGCAAAGGCCTGTCCATAGATCTCCTGGATCAGATTCTGACAGATCTGTTCATCCTGGATCATGGAACGTACCGTCTGATAGACACCACCATAGGTGGCTCTGTACAGATTGGCCTGGGCATTGGGATCTCCCTTGGCAGCGCCTAACACCCACTGCGGGTCAAAACCAGGACGACCCGGCATCTGAGGATTCATGTTACTCATCTTGTCTCCTTTACTCTTTCCAGTAGAACGTAAACTGTCTATCTGTTTCAAATCCTAATTTCTGATAGAATTCCAGGTCAGAAATGACATAAGCGCTTTTAGCTCCCATTTCTCTGACCCTTCCTAACGCTTCATAGACCAGTGCTTTCGCAATTCCCATGCCTCTATAGCTTGGTGCTGTGCATACCGGTTCCACATAAGCGTAGTCTGTCTCTTCATTATACCAAAGACAGCAATATCCTGCTACCTTCCCTTCCGCATCCACAGCTGAAAGGCTCAGTTCTTTTTTCAGATGTCTGCGGATCTGAGGACGGATCTCTTCTTTCAGACGAAACTCTTTCTCATCCTCTCCGTGATCAAACCCCTGCCACAGGATCCATTGAAACTCATAGGGTCTTTCTTTCGGATCCAGTTCCAGGATCCGGAATCCTTCCGGAAGCTTGTAAGAAAGATCAAGGGATGTATCGATCTTCATCATCTCTTCCTTCTGATCCGCCAAAATGAAACCGCATGCAAGGGCAGTTTCTATCTCCTCTGTGGATCCGTCACAGATAGAAACACCTATGCCGCCTTCATCTTTTAACGTAGTATAGGCATACTCCAGAATATCCTTATAGAGAAAACGGTACGATGGCAGTGTACCGACAAAGGCTTCTCCAAAGTACATATCATAGATTGCTGCACCAACGATCCGGCCATCGTCCTCTACCCATAATCCGATCGTTCCCTGAGACTCCTTATCGAATTCGGGATGTTCTGCCATCCATTCCCATCTTGCCCAGTTCCAGTTGATGTGATCCTTGCTTTCTCTATTCAATTCGATAAGAAACTGACAGATGGCTTCGTAATCTTCTTCCGTATACTGCTTAAAAACCATTCTTTAGTCTTCCTTTCAGCCCTGACAAAGTGTCAGGCAGCCATGATAACAGGGGTATCTTCCCTGATAGCAAAAGAGCGCCCTCGAAAGGACGCTTTTTGCTGTATTTCTTATTCTTCTTCGGTCTTCACGATGGCGATGTGAAGTTCATCCAGCTGCTTCTGAGTAACTTCGGAAGGAGCATCCATCATGATATCCTGTGCATTCTTGTTCATGGGGAAGGGAATGATCTCACGGATGGAGTCCTCACCAGCCAGCAGCATGACCATACGATCCACACCGGGAGCGATACCTGCATGCGGAGGTGCACCGTAGGTGAATGCATTGTACATTGCGGGGAACTTGGACTTAACATCCTCTTCACCCAGACGTACCAGCTCGAAGGCCTTGATCATGATCTCGGGATCATGGTTACGGACAGCACCGGAGGAAAGCTCAACACCATTACATACCAGGTCATACTGATCTGCGGTAATGGACAGAGGATCGACCTCACCGGCTTCTGCCTTGAGAAGGATATCCATTCCACCGTTAGGCATGGAGAAGGGATTGTGGCAGAACTCCAGCTCACCGCTCTCTTCACCGATCTCGTACAGGGGGAAGTCAACGATCCAGCAGAACTCGTAACGCTCCTTGTCCATATGACCGGGAACATTAGCACCGAAGGTCTTGACCATAACACCGGATGCCTTGACTGCCAGGTCACCACCGGCAAGGACTACCAGGGTATTGGGAGCGAGGTTGATCTTCTCAGCCAGAGCTTCCTTCTTGTCAGCCAGGAACTTAGCGATACCGCCGACGATATTGCCGGTCTCATCGACCTTGAACCAGTAACCCTTTGCTCCGGACTGAACATCACATTCGGTCAGGATCTTTTCGATCTGTTTACGGGTCAAGGTGCAGTTAGAGATATCTACTGCCTTGACCTTCTTATCCTTCAGGGGCTCAAACTCACTGCCTGCGAAGATGTCGGTCAGATCCTTAACGGTCAGATCGATTCTAAGGTCAGGCTTGTCACTTCCATAGGTCTCCATTGCCTGAAGATAAGGAATTCTCTTGAAGGGAGCGCTGGAAGCGATATTGTACTTACCATACTTTGCAAAGATGGGAGGCAGAACATCCTCGAGGACTTCGAAGACATCTTCCTGGGTAGCAAATGCCATCTCCATATCCATCTGATAGAACTCTCCGGGAGAACGGTCTCCACGGGCATCCTCATCACGGAAGCAGGGAGCGATCTGGAAATAACGATCGAAGCCGGCAGTCATAAGCAGCTGCTTGAACTGCTGAGGAGCCTGGGGCAGAGCGTAGAACTTGCCCGGATGCTTACGAGCGGGAACCAGATAGTCACGTGCACCCTCGGGAGAGGAAGCAGTCAGGATGGGAGTAGTGATCTCCAGGAATCCATGAGAGGTCATCGCCTGGCGCAGAGCGGATACAACGTTGCAGCGAAGAACGATGTTTGCCTTGACTTCAGGATTTCTCAGATCCAGATAACGATACTTCAGTCTCTGAGTCTCATCTGCCTCGCGGCTTCTGTTGATCTCAAAGGGAAGCGCATTGTGACGGCAGCGGCCAAGGACCTCGACCTTGGTGGGAACGACTTCGATCTCACCGGTGGGGAGCTTGGGGTTCTTGCTGGAACGCTCACGAACAACACCTTCTACAGAAATAGTGGATTCTTTGTTCAGTCCTCCGATGACAGTCAGCATTTCGGGATCCTCTACAACAACCTGTGTGGTTCCGTAGAAGTCACGCAGAACAACGAATGCCAGATTGCCGCCGACTTCACGGACATTTTCCATCCAGCCAACGATCTTGACCTGCTCACCGACGTTCTCGATACGCAGTTCATTGCAATTATGCGTACGCATTTGCATCATGGTTCTTTCCTCCATATAAAAAAGTATAAATAGCAGTGCCGGCAGGGTGTTCCATGAGAATAAAAAACTCTCATCCCGGCAAATGGGACGAGAGTGTATCTGTTCAAAGTTCACTTCGTGGTGCCACCCAAATTCAGCCAAAAAGGCCCTCTTTCTCTGATGGTGCGCAGAGAAACCGCAGATGTTTCCATCCGTGCTCAGGTGCTGTCTTCCACTGCCCTCGCGCAGCATCCTCTCAGCCTTGGAATGCCTCTCTGTGCCGCTTCTTCAGTGTACTCTTGCACCATCAATGCAACAGAGATATTTTATGGGGAAACAGCGGAAAAGTCAAGACTTTCCCATGGTCTTCGTCCATATGGCCGCCATCTGTCCGCCCTTTGGGCGTCCCTTCATCAGTTCTTAATCTCTTCCTCTGTTTCTTCTTAATGGCAGCAGATGTATAATACGATCATCACAAGCAAGGAGACTCTCTTATGCCGAATATTTTGATCTGTGACGATGAGCGCGACATCGTCAACGCACTGAAGATCTACCTTTCCGACCCCGACTATACTCTGCTGGAATCCTTCAACGGTCAGCAGGCGCTGGACACTTTATCTTCCAACGAAGTCCATCTGGTCATTATGGATATCATGATGCCGGTCATGGACGGCATCACCGCCATGGCAAAGATCCGGGAGACCAGCAATGTCCCCATCATCCTTCTGACAGCCAAAAGTGAAGATGCCGACAAGATCCTGGGACTGAATATCGGAGCCGATGACTATATTACCAAACCCTTTAACCCTCTGGAGGTTTCTGCCAGGGTCCGTTCTCAGCTGCGCCGTTATCTGAAGTTCGGAGGCGGTAATCCTTCCGAGGCCAAGGATGTTCTGACCATCGGCGGTATCGAGCTGAACGACTCTAGCAAGGAGGTCCATCTGGATGGAGAAGTGGTCAATCTGACGCCCACCGAGTTCGAGATCCTCAAGCTCATGATGTCCGCTCCCGGTAAGGTCTACTCTCCCAAGGAGATCTACTCCACTGTCTGGAAGGAAACACCCTTCGGCACCGACAATACCGTGGCTGTCCACATCCGTCACTTACGAGAAAAGCTGGAGATCGATCCGGCCAATCCCCGTTACATCAAGGTCGTCTTCGGTCAGGGTTACAAGATCGAAAAGCAGCCCTTCTAAAATACTTTCTAAGGAAACCCAAAATGAAACACATCTTTAGAACCATCGCCGGTAAGGTAATACTGTTTATTGTCTGTATCCTTTCCGCTACCATCCTGCTCTCCTCCCTCCTTGGTGGATTCATTATGCTGCAGGCAGGTCTTTACACCCGGGGAGAAAAGTCCGTCTACAACGATCTGGTCCGTTACGATGTTGCGAACCTGGGTGAATCCCTCCTCCACGGAACACTTCACAACTATGTTCCAGCAGGACTGGAGAATCTAAACTACATTCTCAAAGAATCCGGAAATTCCACCCCGATTGTTTCCTCCGTTCCAAATTACAACAATTCTCTTTCCCATTCCTGGGATTTTGCTATCGGCTTCCAATATGACGTCGATGAGGACCGTATCTACTGGAATCTGTTTGACTCACGCACCGTCTACACAGGTAATGAGAGCTTTAATTCTCTTTTCTTAGAGGACTGGGGATACGATTATTGGGACTATCTGGCAGATCTTGGCAGAGGCTCGAGTGATCTGATCCTTGAAGCCAGTGAGGAATTCTATTCCGAAGATGAATATGATTGGAAGAGCGAGACAGTAGTGATCACCGAATCCACTGAGGGCGCTGCGGACAAGACCACCGGTAAGGCTGCTTCCGAAGACTCCGGTTCACTTGCCTCCTCCACGGAGGAAACTGCTACCGTAACTTCCGAAGAGACCAGAGACTCTGCTCCCGTGGAAATGCCAGAAGAGACTGCGGTTAAAGAAGCTGCCTCCAGTGAAGATTTCATCCCTAACCGCACTACCTATATGTTCTTCGCCAACGTCAATACCGCTTTCCCCGGTCCCACCGATACGCTGGAACTCACCTACAACCTCATTCACTTCGTCTTCCAACTTCGTTACCACCTGCTTCCCATTGCCGGCG
>JAZUIK010000227.1:0-5557 GCA_045642205.1 Bianqueaceae bacterium | reverse complement strand
GTGGTCAGTCGTACGGAGACCGTGACAGAAGCGGGATCAAAGGTGGAGATCATCTCCGGCAGACCGAAGATGGAGATATCTACACTGTCGACGTCGTAGGACACAGTCAGATTACTGCTGAGTCCATAGACCACGAAGGAGGAGACCGGTACGGTGACGATCTGAGAGATCTGCTCTCCCACCGTGAAGGTAACATCCACCGTATCCACTTCACCGTCCATCAGAGTGACATTGCCATGACCATACAGATCATCCAGTACCTGCTGGATGTCAAAGGTCTCGGTATATTCACCCTTTACCTGTGCCAGATCGATATCCGGCAGAGAGATGGAGTTGATCTTGTTGATCACACTCTCGGCACCGAAGATCTTGACGGTGTTGGTGGTCAGGGCCACATCACCCATATATTCATAACCCGTTGCAGGAGAACCGCTTAAGTAGGGCTGCAGGGTTACGGTCTTGCTGGAGTAGATGGGAACGAAGACATAGGCCTCGCTGGTGGATACCTGGAAGGCATCTCTGGAGAAGGTCAGGGTCTTGTCCTCAGCATCCTTCAAGATGACCTGTCCGTTCTTATTGACGTTAGCACTGGCACCGGATACAGAGATGGTGATCTGTGCATGGTCGATATTTTCGATCTGGGTCTCGGGACCGGTAATGGTCAGGGTGGAAGGAGAAACGGTGATATCGGGATCATCCTTCACATACAGATAGCCATCCTCCGGAATACCGGTAATGGTGTAGTGGATCGGGATCTCCAGAGTCACATTCTCTTCTACCTCTACAGGGAGATAGGTCTTGTTCTTGTAGGAAGTAAATTCTGCCTGCAACAGAGGATCGGTAAACTCATAATGCAGCATCAGACGATTGGCATCGGAGTTTTCCAGTTCATACAGGTCCACATAGACATTCATGTAGGTGGATGCCATGCGGTTTCTTAATCCTTCGATAACGGTGGAACGGGCACGGATGGTAACCTGCTCACGGATCTGAGAGGGATCATCCTTGCCATCGATCTGGACATAGCGTCCCTGCTCGGTGTATTCCTCCTGATGAAGGACATTGACGTTCACATCGACAGTATAGGTCTTGATGGGATCGTCGGAATAGGTAAACATGACCCAGATCACGAAGGCGATCAGAAGGGCCACTAACTTGTAGGCGATATTGTTGAGCACCCATTTACGGAAAAACTGTTTCATCCTATCAGCGCTCCTTCCTTGCGAACTGCTTCAGGATACGCTGAAGAAGGGTATCGCGACCCTCGTCTTCCTCGTCCTCCTCTGTGCGCAGTTCATTGCGAATGAATTCCGCATCGATATGACGATAGATCTTTCCGGCACTGGCCATGGAAATGGCGCCGGTCTCTTCGGAAACGATGAACACCTTGGCGTCGGAGACTTCACTCAGTCCCAGAGCCGCTCTGTGTCTGGTTCCCAGCTCCTTGCTGATCTCTCCGTTATCGGAAAGGGGCAGGTAGCAGGTAGCTGCCTGTACACGGTTACCGCGGATGATCACGGCACCATCGTGCAGAGGTGTATTCTTTTCAAAGATGTTGATGAGAAGCTCTGCAGAGATCTCCGCATCCACAGGGATACCGGTCTGCTCGTACTCACCCAGAGCAACCTTCTGCTCTACGGCGATCAAAGCACCGGTCTTAACGGCTGCCATGGCATTCATGGAGTCGATCAGGGCGACGGTGGTCTTGTCAGAGACCTTGTTGGTATTGAAACCAACCATGTTGTTTAAGATGCTTCCGGTACCCAGTCTCTCCAGGGCGCGGCGAAGCTCAGGCTGGAAGATGATGATCACAGCCAAAATACCGACGTTAAAGGCTCGTTCAAAGACCCAGACCACCATGTTCAGGTTCATGGCCTGTGCCACCAGCCATACCACCAGGATAATGATGATACCCTTAAAGAGCATCCATCCTCTGGTACGGCGGATCCAGATCATGATCTCATAGACCAGGAAGGTGACCACCAGGATATCCAGAAAATCGGAAAACTGGAAGGTATTGAACAGGAAATGCCATATTCCATCCGAGCCGAATAATTCAGACAGGAAACGCATGCGCTCCTCCTTTCATACTTCAGCGGAAAAGAGCTTAGGGACGATTGTTATCGTAATCGGAGAACAGATCCGTGGCTGCATCGTCATCCAGGATCGCTCCGACATTGTTGACGGGAGGGGTAGGAACACCGACATTGACGCCGTTTTCCACCTTGATGCCGTAGGCACTTAAATCTCCGGAATAGTTCTGTACTTCACCGGGTGCCAGCGTCAGATCCAAAGGACCGTTCACCGGTGCCTGAGGAGCCTCATACGCTTCGGTGTATACGGTATCACCGTAGATCTCCGAACCGGGTGCCGGATTGGCAAACATATCCATGTTGGCATTATCCGGAACACTCTGGGCTACCATGGTATCCTGAGGGAATACCGGCATGACTGCAGGGACCACTTCGGGAGTCTCTGCCATAGGTGCAGGTTCCATGTTCATTTCTGCAGGGACCTGAGCATTTCTGTTCTTGCGCTGTGCCTTTCTCTCGGCAACAGAAACAAGGACAGGCTTCAGAGCAGGGATATTCGCACGGTCCGACATCTTGGGGATCATACGGACCTTATAGAGGAATTCGTCATCTTCAAACTCAAGGACCTGTGCGCTCTTATAACTGAGCGGTACCTTGAAGAGTTCCAGAAATACCAGGACCAGGATCACGATGATACTGTTCCATGCAATGCTGACGCCGCTGATATTTCCCTTGGCAGCGCCGATCATGAGACTGACAAGGCCAAAGATAGAACCGACTCCCAGAGCGATATAGCGGGAATAGTTCACATGGAGCATACGCAGTACAGCCGTTACCAGGATAATGGCGGTAAAGATCACCATCATGTAGGTAAGGGATTCGTTGCTGATCATAGCATTCAGACCATTCTTGGATGCCTCGGAGATCAGTTTCGGAATACCGTCTAAGGATCCGCTCATCTGCAGTTCCATAAAGGGAGGGATAATGCCCCAGAAACCATAGACCAACACACCGATGACCACAGGGACAGCGGCACCGACACCCAGATACATACCGGCGATCAGAGGAACAGCCAGGAACCAGTGATACTCTATGCAGGCAGGTACCAGAACGATCAGGAATACATAATCCGGGAACAGACTGGAAGCTACCACATACAGAAGGACCAGCATCAATCCGACTAATGCCGCACCGATCAAAGATGTCTGGAAGACATTATAGGTAACCAAGGCAAAGGCGATAAAGACGCCGCAGCGATTGGGAAGGATCGTCGCTAAGACAGCCAGCACCATATGGAACATGGGGTTGGCAAAGAAGCCTGTCTGTTCCAGGGATGCAAACATCTCTGCACCGCTGATCGCTCTGAAAAGGAACAGAAAAGCGAAATACTTGACAGCCAGTCTGATGGGCAGTTCTGCTCTTTGCATGATCCTGCCGAAGACGGATCGGATCTTATTCAAGACCGATACTTTTCTAACATTGACATTACTATTGCTATTACTATTGTAATTGCTCATTCTCTATCATCCTCGTTTACTGATAACTGTCGATCTGATCTAACAGATCGTAGTAGTTATCCATTCTCTTTTTTGCCTGATCGAACCTTTGGATATGGACAAAACTTGCAATAACGGTGACCACCACCAAAAGAATGATGTACTCCACTAAGACGCGGATGACCAGACCCACATAGTCATAGGTCAGAAGGTCGGCTGCTTCGATATAAAAGATCTTGATCGCCTGATAGATCCAGAAAAGAATGAAAAATACCGTAGCAAAGAAACCCGCTCTCAAACGTTCACGATCGACATAATCCTGTTTATAGTACCGTTTGACAAAGGAATCCTGCTGAAGCTGTCTGGCCTCGTAAGCAGCTGCCTTTGCCATTAAACGGATCTTATCCGTATTAACCATAGTTATCCTCCATGAATACATAGTTACGCATTCTGACAGTAAGGTTACATTACATTGTACCACAAGTCCCCTCTTCCATCAACCATTTTCAGCGATATGTCCAACCCGCCTTCATTGAAAAACACTTCCTATTTTAGTATAATTTTTAGTAATACTCTGAAATCGAAAGGAACATATCCAATGAAAAAACTGCTTCCCTTTCTCCGGGAATACAGAAAGGAATGCGTCATCGCTCCTCTTCTGAAATGTACCGAAGCATTGGTGGATCTTTTTGTTCCCCTTCTGATCGCCCGCTTGATCGATCAGGGCATTAACGGAAATGACAAGACCGTTATCTTCTCCGTAGGCATTCAGCTGCTCCTTTTGGCCATCGGTGGTCTGGCTCTGGCTATGATCGCCCAGTGGTTCTCCGCCAAGGCAGCTGTCGGCTTTTCTACCAAAGTTCGCAGTTCTCTCTTTGAACATATCGAGAGTCTTTCCTTCTCTACCGCTGACGGTATCGGAAATGCTACGTTGATCACCCGTCTGACCAACGACATCAACCTGACCCAGAACGGCATCAACATGACCCTGCGCCTTCTTTTGCGCTCTCCCTTTATCGTGTTCGGTGCCCTGATCATGGCTTACCAGGTAGATCCCGGTTCTGCATGGATCTTCCTGATCACCATTCCGCTTCTGGCCATTGTTGTCTACGGCGTCATGCTGGTGACCGTTCCTCTCTTCAAGAAGGTCCAGTCTAAGCTGGATACGATCCTGCGCCAGACCAGAGAGAACCTCTCCGGTGTCCGTGTGATCCGTGCCTTCAACCTGCAGGAAAAGGAAAAGACCTCCTTCTTCGCTGCTACCGAGGATCATACCAAAGAGGCAATGCATGTGGGTCGTATCTCCGCACTGACCAATCCTCTTACCTATGTCATCGTCAATCTGGCTACTGCATTGCTCCTTTACGTGGGTGCGATCCGAGTTAACGCCGGCAATCTGACCCCCGGTCAGGTAGTCGCCCTTCTGAACTACATGGCACAGATCCTGGTAGAGCTGGTCAAGCTGGCAAACCTGATCGTTACCATCACCAAGGCTTTGGCCGGTGCTTCCCGTATCGAGGCTGTCCTTCAGACTGCTTCCGATATGACCTATCCTGAGAACTCTGCTTCCATGGAAGATGCTTCCGTTGAGTTCAAGGATGTTACGCTGCAGTATACCAAGGGCGGTGCTCCCTCCCTTTCCCATATTTCCTTCCGCGCTGAGTCCGGTGAGACCATCGGTGTCATCGGCGGTACCGGCAGCGGTAAGTCCTCTTTGGTCAACATGATCCCCCGTTTCTACGATCCCAAGGAAGGTACCGTTCTTGTTGGTGGTCATGATGCCAAGAAGTACGGCAAGAACAACCTTCGTGTTCAGGTCGGTATCGTCCTGCAGAAGGCCGTTCTCTTCTCCGGTACCATCCGCTCCAACCTGCTCTTTGGTCTTGGTGAAGCTGAGACCGTTTCCGATGAGGAAATGTGGTCCGCACTGGAGACCGCTCAGGCAAAGGAAACCGTCGAGGGTAAAAGCGGTCAGCTGGATGCCGAAGTCGAACAGGCAGGCCGCAACTTCTCCGGTGGACAGAGACA
>JAZUIK010000226.1:0-12440 GCA_045642205.1 Bianqueaceae bacterium | reverse complement strand
AGACGATTGTAGATCTTCTGTGCAAAGGGAGTATGGATGTGTCCGTAGATGACAACATCCGCTATCTCCTCTGTCAAAGTGAAGGGACCCGGCTGAAACATGGCAAAGGAACGATCCAGAGAATCCACGTTAGACGTGAATCCATTGATCACATCCGGTGTAGCATGAAGAAATCTTACCAATCGTCCACTGATCCTCATTTCATGACAATGAGGCAGGTGTCTCAGATACTGTCTGGTCTCTTCGGTGATCATTGTCTGATTCCAGAGATATCGATCCACATGGATCTGAGCTTTGCCTCCCAGATCCTGAGAATTCGCGAAGAAATGCTCACAATTGCCCTGCAGGACGACCTGACACTTTTCTTTGATCAGATCCACGCATGCCTGCTGATGAAAGCCCTTGGCAATGGTGTCACCAAGACAATAGATCTCAGTAATACCCTGGGAGGCAATATCCTTAAGAACAGCCTCCAGCGCCTGCAGATTGCCGTGAACATCCGATATAACAGCGATCGTACTCATTGGCGATTATTTATGAGCTTCTTTCAGGAGAGTTTCCCACTCCTTGATGATGGAACGATCCTTGAAATAATCGATACGCATAGCGTTCTCAACGCGTGCCAGAGTAGCATTGGTGGTATCCTGTGCCTTCTTGGTTCCCGCAAGGATGATATCGTATACAGAATCGATGTCACTCTCCCACTTTGCTCTTTCAGCTCTGATGGGACTTAAGGTCTCTTCCAGGATCTGGATCAGGAACTTCTTGCAGGTACCGTCTCCCAGACCACCTCTCTGGTAGTGTTCCTTCATCTCATCAAGATTCTGATATGCAGGAAGATACTCAGCGAAGAAATCATCGTTGCAGAAAGCATCCAGATAAGTGAAGACTACATTGCCTTCCAGATGACCGGGATCCTCGATACGAAGATGGGTGGGATCGGTAAACATCTTTCCGTTGATCTGCTTCTTGATGGTCTTGGCATCATCAGAAAGGTAGATGCAGTTGCCAAGAGATTTACTCATCTTAGCCTTACCATCCACACCGGGAAGACGACGCTGGAAGACATTCTCAGGGATCATTGCACGGGGACTGACGAGAGTCTCACCGTAGATACGATTGAACTTCTCAACGATCTCTCTGGTCTGTTCGATCATGGGAAGCTGATCCTCTCCAACAGGAACGACGGTTGCATTAAATGCAGTAATATCCGCGGCCTGAGAAACAGGATAAGCAAAGAAACCAACCGGAAGACCTTCATCCTCAAATCCACGCATCTGGATCTCTGCCTTAACGGTAGGATTACGGGACAGTCTGGCGGTGGTAACCAGGTTCATGTAGTAAAATGTAAGTGCATGCAGTGCCGGCAATGCAGACTGAACGCAGATGGTAGACTTAGCGGGATCGATACCGACAGAAAGATAGTCCAGAACAACATTGATGATGTTGTCACGGATCTTTCTGGGGTTATCTGCATTATCCGTTAATGCCTGGTCATCAGCGATCAGGATGTTGATCTCATCATACAGACCGGAATTCTGCAATTCGACTCTTCTCTTTAAGGAGCCGACGTAATGTCCCAGATGGAGACGACCGGTAGGACGGTCGCCGGTAAGAATAATCTGTTTGTTATCACTCATGGTAGGATGATGTCCTCCTATTTCAGATCATAGATACGTTACTTAGGATACAGTCAAATGACTATATCAAAGATTTATTATACCCTTCAAATAATCGAACGTCAACAAAGGGATTCCTTCGATCACGCCTCTGATTTCTTTTGGAACAGTTTTTTCTGATAGAACTTGTCCGGGATCACCTTTGCGATCAGTTCACCCAGTACTCCACCGGCAGCTCCTGCAAAGATTCCGACAAATACATCGGTGAAATAATGGACGGAAAGATAGATACGGGAAATACCCATGACGATGGTATAGACAACGCAGACAACCGGGATCCACCAGCGATTCTTTTTAGTATCCACCATGGCAAGGAAAAAGCCCATGGAACAGGCAGCAGCTGCGGTCGTATGTCCGGAGGGGAAACTGAAATCACTCTCTGTAGGCTGTCCCACAAGAAGCCAGAACTGGTGGTAGACACTACCCTCAAAGGAATAAGGACGGGGTCTTAAGACCAGAGGTTTCAGGACCACGTTAGTGATCAGAGCACCCATGGCAACCGCCAGCAAGGTAGCAAGAGCTACGCGTCTGGTCTTCTGAGGGAAGGACAGTGCAATGGTGATCACGATCATCAAGATACCGCTCTTTGCGGTAAAGGAGATCGCCTCCATCAGAAAAGTCATAAAGGGAGAGATCTGAAACAGCTGATGGATAAAGATCGCTACCGCTTCATCGATACCTGCGAAAGCCGTATTCAGCCAATTGGCAATGGAAGTTGCCAGGATCATGGAATTCATAGAAAATACTCCTTTATCTGGTTATTATCAGCGATTACCCGAATCCAGAAGGAAAGGTGTAAACGCAAAGAACATGCCTCCAAGGAAGAGGTTCACGATCATCGCCATGAACAATCCCATGGTAAGGTGACCCACTACAAAAGTAATGGCAATGATCAGAATATCCGGCAGCAGACCGAAATAGATAAACATGACCTGGATCAATTGCTTGACGATCTTTCCTGCATTCACGGGAATAGCCAGATCGATAAATGTACCGACACAGGTACAATAGATATCGATCGTGACTGCAAAGATAAGGAAGAGGCATCCGATCCAGATATTTGCCGGGAAAAAGATCATGACAAGGATGGCTCCCGGAAGCATATCCAGAAAACAGTTTGCACACCCACCTAAAAGAGAATACAGAAGTTTAGCCCAGGTATTCTCAGGGATCATAACGAAGAAATCCATCTTTGTATCTTCGCTTAAGGGATTTCCCAGTGCTCTGAAGAAAGCAACTACCGCAAAGGCACACAGGATGGGGATCAGACCATCTGCTTCGATGAGCAGCTTAAACAGCAGGATTCCTCCAATGGCCACTGCCAGATAGGTTTCCGTAGTCTTCGTAAAGATATGCAGATGAGCGAACCGGAAACGATTATACATGGCTTTAAAGAAGAATACACTGGCTCCGTTACCCCGCATATTGCCATCTCTTAACAGTTTCTCACTTCGATCTTTTTTCTTCTTTCCGGAAACAACGATGCCGCTTCCCTTATCATCCTGTGCTTTACGCAGTAAGGCAGCCTTCTCCTCTGCTTTTTCCATGGCATCTTCATAAAAGTCTGCCTTAAGACGCCAGGTAATGTAGATAAGAACACCGACTGCGACAACAAGCAAAACAAGAAACACGAGCATCAGACCAATATTTCCGTTGATCCCTGCCATCATGAATCCCTTGAGCCATCCCCAGAACGGAACCCAATTGGTCCAGGGGGCTGTCAGAGCCTTGGCGATTCCTTCCAGGATACCAAGTCCTGAGAATTTGACCCAAAGGCCATTTCCTAAGACAATGATCAGCAAAAGACCATAGAGCACATGGCGCAGATGCTCTTTGACTATGGGATAGATGGAGGCGCTGATATATAAAAACACACGGATGATCTCTGCAGCTGCTAGTGCCAGGAACCACGTCAACAGGATCCCGCAGGCGCCCAGGGCTGAAAGATGAAGATTCAATATCAGATTCGGAAGCTGAAAGATCAGATAGATACTGGCAAGCAGCATGGTTCCCAGCTGAGACATCAGACGGAACAAAAGAACCGACTGGGGTTTTAGAGGCGCTGAAAACAGCAAGGTAACATCTGCAGGAAGGAAGATATTGCTGCCGTTCTTATCCGCACCGATCGCTTCAAGAAACAGTATCAAAAGGATAACGGCACCGGCGATCATTTCGATCAGCTGAAATTTGCTGACAGACATCTGCTCCAGGATACCATCCCCGGAGATCTCGATCTCTGCTTCAAAAGGTTCCTCTTCTTCCAGAGTGATCTCTTCGCGAGTGCTTTCTGCTTTTTCTGAGATCGCAGCGGCACTGAATCCGATGATACCGCCCATGAGAGCGCAGATCAGGATAAACGCGATAACCCAGGTCTTGAACAGCTTTTTGATCTGATTGATAAAGCTGTGGACCGCATAATAAAGAAACAGTCTCATCTTACTTATCCTCGGATTCCTGAGTCTGTCCCTTGATCTCTTCCGGCTGAATACCTTCCGTCACATCGAAGAACAGTTCCTCCAGAGTGTGACCGGCTTCTTCCAACTGCTCTTTCGTTACGTTAGCCATGATGCGACCATTCTGCATGATCAGTGCTCGATCCCAGAGCATGTCCACACTATCGATGATATGAGTACTGACTAATAAAGTCTTTCCTGCAGCACGCATCTCTTCGATCATTTCTTTCAACTGCTTGATCGCATGTGGATCCAGACCGATCATAGGCTCATCCAGCAGTAATAATTCAGGATCAGGAAGGAGTCCAAGGCACAGATTCAGTTTCTGCTGCATACCCTTGGACAGCTCGTCACCGAACTTCTTTTTCTTGTCTGTCAGTTCAAATCGATCCAGCAAACTGTTGGCACGATCCTTGTAATCCGTCATACGGTAGGCTCTTGCAAGGAATTCCAGATGCTCCGAAACCGTAAGATTTGGATACAGAGCAGGCATTTCGGGAATATATCCCATGACTTTACGCGCTTCTACGGTCTTATTATTAAACTCTTTGACCTGGATCATTCCATCATATTTCAAAAAACCGATAATACTCTTCATCAGGGTACTCTTACCAGCCCCATTGGGGCCTAAGAGTACGGTGACACTGCCCGGATCCAGGTGAAAGGTCAGATCATTGCAGGCAAGGAGTTTGCCGTATTTCTTAGTCAGATGAACAACGTTTAACATACACTTACCTCGGTTATTTTCCGGAGAGACTCAAGCCCTTTCGTGCTCTGGTCATTTCCAGAAGATTTAGTTTTGTAAAATCAACGATAGTGTGAACTCTCGGATCAGATGACATGGCCTTTTCCATGGCTTCCATGACAGCCTTTTTGTTTTCTTCCTTTTCCATATCGATAAAGTCAATGATGATGATGCCTGACAGATTACGAAGACGGATCTGTCTTGCGATCACTCCGCAGCAGGCAATATTAAATGCTGTCACAGCGGCTTCTTTATTCTTGCCGGTAAGATCTTTACCGGAGTTTACATCGATGACATTCAGGGCTTCTGTCTCCTCGATAAACAGATATCCTCCGGAAAGGATACCACCGGAAAGATTCACTCTCTTTCGGCAGGCTTCCTCTAACTGAGATTCCACTTTATATAGAGCAGACAGAGAAAAACCATTTCCTTCATACAGACGGATCGTAAAAGCAGGCTGAAGATGTTTAACACGGATCTCTTCGATTAGCTGAGAATAGATCTCCTGATCTTCTACGATGATCTCATCATCGGATGATAAAGACGGGATCTTCCAAAGTTCGTTGCTCAAAGATGACTCATCTTTATATAAGGTCTCACCAACGCGAGAATATTTCGCTTTCTCTAATAATCTGGTGAAGGCTCTGATAAGTTCATTGGCTTCCTCTTTCAGAAGACCTTCAGCACATCCTTCGCTCTCGGTCCTAAGTACGAACCCAACACCTTCAGGATGGTCAAAAGAATGTCCGATACTCTTTAAGCGTCTTCTTTCTTCTTCAGATTCGATCTTTTTGGATACACCGATCAAAGTGTTGCCAAAGGAAAGGACCACATGCTGGGAACGCAGAGAAAACTGATCCGTGACAGCCATTCCTTTGTTTCCGACTGCTGCTTTTTTCAGTTCCACGATCACTTCCTGACCATTTTTATATTGGTCAAGCTGCTCTTGTTTCAAGGGAAGAAAAGCCAGTTTCTCCTCTCCGATATCTACGAAGGCAGCCTGAAGATTTTTCTGGATCTTCGAGATCTTTCCCAGTCTGATATCACCCAGGTGACTTTCATTTTTTTCAGAAAGTTTTTGATACTCTGTCAGAGCATCATTTTCCATTTGAGCGATTACCACATCAGAAGAAATTTCAGCTGTCGCCTTATAGATCAGGATCCTGCGCTTCACATCGTTTTCAGACTTCATCCTTCACCGTCCAGGTCGAATAATCGGAAAAGTCGATGAGTTCACCATTTCCATCCGCACCAAAGATGCGGGTTCTGGTGGTTCTCTCTTCATGCTGACGCTCAGGACACCCCATCTGCTGATACATTTTCTCCAGCAGCAGTTCGGGTTTCAGGTTTGTCTCACTGCCGCCGGCAGCCAGAAGGACCAAAGTATGATCATTCTCCCAGGTGATCTCCTTCATCAAGGGTTTCACATCTACCTGGATCAGACGTTTCTGACCATGGACCTTACCATACTTGGTAACCATGATGGCACCGCCCTCGGTCATTGCCTCCAGAGCAGCTCTGGCATTCAGATCCTCGGGAAATACGATGCGATACTCATTAAAACGAACCTGAGCCATGATGGGAGGTGCATTATCTTCCAGTTCACGAACGGCATGAACATGCAAACCTTCGGGAAGCTGATTGTTCAGCTGCTCAAAGATGGCCTGATCGGTCATTTCCTTTTCCAGACGGATCTCCATGATCTCCTTATCTCCCACGCAGCCAAGTGCCAGCGGACTGGAGAAAGACATATGGGGGTGAGGATTAAAACCCTGAGAATAAGCCAGCGGAATACCGGCACGGACCATGGCTCTATGCATGGTACGCATCATATCCAGATGTCCGACAAAACGCAGACGTCCACCCTTATAAAATACCAGCTGTTTCTTCATACTCATGCGTTTTCACCTTCAGCATTCTTTACATTATTACCTTCATAGCAGACACCGGTCTTACAGATCTGGCGGATACCGCATCCACTGCATTTCTCACGACAGTTGGGGGTTACTTTACCCTCGAAGGCTCTTTCGAATTCTCTCCAGAGATATTTCTTGGTTACACCGACACTGATATGATCCCAGGGAAGGACCTCATCAAAGGTACGGGCACGATAGCAATAATAGTTTACTTCGGTACCGGTCTCCTCGATGGCAGCCTTCCAGGCTTCTTCGTTGAACATATCAGACCAGCTATCAAAACGACAGCCCTTTTCCCATGCGGTATAGATCAGTTTACCGGTACGACGATCTCCACGGGCAAGAAGACCTTCCAAAGTACTCAAGAAGGCATCGTGGCAGCTGTAACGGACCTTCTTGTTGCGGATCGCTGCATTCAGATACTGCTGCTTTGCCATATACTCTTCATAGCCACACTGAGCGACCCACTGGAAAGGAGTGAACGGTTTGGGTACAAAGAAGGAAGTGCTGACACCAACGTTGACGTCTCTGGAACGATTCTCCTTGGGGATCTGATACCACTCATGAACGATCTTGGAAGCCAGGTCGGAAATACCCTGGACATCCTCTTCGGTTTCTGTGGGAAGTCCCAGCATAAAGTACAATTTGACTTTATCCCACTTTCCTTCAAAGGCCAGACGGACACCGTTTAAGATCTCTTCCTCGGTAATACCCTTGTTGACAACGTCTCTCATACGCTGGGTTCCACCTTCGGATGCAAAGGTAAGAAGACTCTTCTTACCCTGGGCCAGCTCTTCCATCAGCTTCAAGGAGAACGCATCGACACGAAGGGACGGCAGAGATACATTGACATGGGGGTATTTTTCATGGATCTCACGAAGCAGATCGTAAAGTCCGGGATAGTCATTGGAACTTAAAGATGTCAGAGACAGTTCGTCATATCCGGTATCTTTCAATACCTGGTCTACCCACTTTAAAATGTTTTCCTTACTGCGCATACGTACAGGACGGTAGATCATACCGGCGTTACAGAAACGGCAGCCACGGATACAACCACGGAAGATCTCCATAACCGCACGGTCATGGACGATCTGCAGATAAGGAATGATAGGCTTGGTAGGATATTCGATATCATCCATTACAGGGCAAAGGACCTTGGTGACAGTAGCAGGAATGGAATCATCTATGGGGGTCACGCTGGCAATCTTCGGTGTATGATCACAGCCCTCTGCAGGCTCTTCTTCATAGACGACATTATAAAAACTGGGCACATACATACCGGGAACTGTAGCAGCGATCTTAAGGAAATCGCGGCGCTTTCCGCCCTTTTCCATGTGTTCCTTATACAGCTGGAAGAGGTGCTCATATTCCACTTCGCCCTCACCCATATAATAGATGTCCACAAAATCTGCCAGAGGTTCAGGATTGTAAGCATTAGGACCACCGGCAATGACCAGAGGATCCTTATCGGTACGATCCTTGGAATAGATCGGTACCTTACCAAGATCCAGCATGTTGATGATGTTGGTATAGGACATTTCGTATTGCAGCGTAAAGGCAACGAAATCAAACTCATACAAAGGAGTAAAGGTTTCCAGAGAATACAGAGGGATGTCCTTTTCTCTCATCAGAGCTTCCATATCGCTCCAGGGAGCAAAACAGCGCTCGCAATAGACTCCTTCATAGGAATTCAGGTCATGATAGATGATCTGAAGGCCCAGGTGGCACATACCGACATCATAGACATCCGGAAAGCAGAAACAATAATGCGCATGGATCTTATCCAGATCTTTTTTGACAGTATTGACTTCTCCTCCAATGTATCTGGCAGGCTTCTGGACGGACAACAACAGGGAATCAGGAATTTGTATACTCATATAAACCTCTCCTAAATAGCATGAAGAACCACTTATAGCCTTGCCCTAAGGAGCAAATGCCCATAGGAGCAAAATTACAAGTGGTCCATGAAACTTCGTATATACAAAATCAGTTTTTATCGGAATAGAACTTTCTCCAATCCAGATCACCGCGATCAAGGCCAAGGATCAGCATTTCGGCCGTTGCAGGATTGGTGGCCACAGGAATGTTGTTAGCATCACAGTGACGAAGGATGTTCTGCAGATTGGGCTCGTTGGATGCAGCACGTACATCAGGATCACGTAAGTAGATGACCATATCGATACTGTTAGAGTCGATCTGAGAACAAAGCTGCTGCTCACCGAAAGAACCGGTCAGCAGTTTCTGTATAGGCAGGTTGGTCACTTCCTCAATGCGACGGCCGGTGGTTCCGGTAGCGATCAATGTGTGTCTTTTCAGGATGTGATGGTACGCGACGCAAAGATTCTGCATCAGAACCTTTCGATTATCGTGAGCGATAAGACCAATGTTCACCTTGTGACCTCCTTGAATAAAGATTATCTGTTTCCGCATGAAGACGAAGAACAAGACCGATGGCTGCCATATTCACGGTCAGAGAACTCAAACCGTAACTGACAAAGGGAAGCGGGATTCCTGTGTTAGGAAGTACCGCCAGATTAACTCCCATATGTACGAGAGACTGAAAAGCGATCATGCTGCCGGTTCCGGCAAAAATGACGCGCTTGAAGATATCTTCTGTTTGAAATGTGTAGTAAAGGATCCTTCCGGAGATCACAAAGATCCAGATCACCAGAAAACTGCATCCTACAAGTCCCAGTTCCTCACCGATGATACCAAAGATAAAGTCGGTGGTAGCAACCGGAACCAATCCGGCATTGTTGAACAATCCCTTTCCGATCAAGCCACCGGAACCGATAGCCATACGGGAACGGATCGACTGATACGCCAATGTCAGTGAATATTCCTCCGGATTCAGCCATGCCAGGATTCGTCCGGCCTGATACTCATTTAACAGTTCCGGAGAACCGCTGAGAGCATCTGAAAACATGACATAAGCACCAACTGCGACTATAGCGAGGATCAATAAAATGATCCTGCGATCCACCCCGGCTATGAAGACACAGCTAAATGCAACAGCACAAAGTACCAGTGAGGTAGATAGGTCAGGCTCCTCAAAGACAAGAAGCAAAGGAATCAAAAGAAGGACTCCTGCTCCAAGGATCACTAAGGGGTGTGTCAGTTTCTTTTGGAAACGATCAAAATACCAGGCATAAGCCAGGATCATGACGACTTTAGCCACTTCCGAAGGCTGGATAGAGATCGTAGCGGTCAGAGGCAGCCAACGTCTTACGGTATCATCATCTCCTGTTCCCTCACCGAAGCGAAGAACGATCAGCAAAAGGATCAGAGAAAAGATATACAAAGGTACAGCCGATAATTTGAAATACTCCTTAGGCATATACCAGATCATTACCATGACAATGGTGCCAAGAAGTAAACCTACTACCTGACGGATCATCAGAGGATCAATGGACGGAGCGCCCTGATCAAATCTCCAGCCGTTGGCGCTGCCGATCATAACAGCACCAAATAAGACCAACAGTATCACCGGAACCAGAAGGTATAGATCCGGCGTATGCAAAAGGCTTTGCCGCTTCATACTTTTCCCTCCTGCTTCCCTGTCCTTCCCAGTTATCCGGATACTCTTACGATCAAAAGCATCCTGTATGCATATGAAAAATAGATACATATGCACAATAAGGACAAGTGTATACTTAGGACAAATTATACAAAATAATCTAACATTCTACGCATTATCTGTCAAGTGAAACACCATAGTAATTCGCAGTAATGTCAATAAAAACAGGAATTGCATTCTTGGATCCACCGCCAAAGGGGATCATAACCGAGATTGCCAGCTCCGGATTCTCCAGGTTGGTATATCCGGTAAACAGAGAATGGTCAGGTCTGTTTTCGTTTTCCTGGGCTGTACCGGTCTTTCCGGCACAACGGATACCATAATCCTCCAGTACTTCAAAATCAGGTCCATGGTCATCGGTAACGACTAAACGCATACCCTGCTTGACAATGGAGATGATCTTTTCAGACAGATTGGTCTTATGGTCATAGGTTCCACCGCCCTTATAGATCGTAGCACCGGATGAAGTCTGTATCTCATCCACCAGGAAGAGGTCGTATACTGTACCACCGTTAGCAATGGTACAGGTATAGCGGTTCAGATTCGCACAGGAATAGGAACCATTACCCTGTCCGATGGCCGATCGAACGGCATCCAAGGTGGATGCCTGCGGGAAGCTTTCTGCCAGCTCGATGTTGGTCTTTGTTGACAGACCCAAAAGATCCGTATAGGTCTTCAGTTTTGCCAGTCCTACGCTGTCATCAAATCGGTATTGACTGTCTCTGGTACTTAAAGGACCGAACGGCGGATCATCTGCTGTAGCAGGAACAGGTTCCGATAACAGGAAACCAACCTGATAGAAGAAATAGTTACAGGAATAATCCAGTGCCTCAATGACATTGATCTCACCATGACTGAATTCAGACCAACAGGAAGGATCACTATGGGTATTGGCATAGGGGAAGGTAACATCATCGTAGATCTTGGTATTCTCAGTGATCGTACCTGTATCCAGTCCTGCAATGGCAGTGCAGAGTTTAAAGGTGGAACCGATTGCACGAAGCTCCTCTACTGCTCTGAAACTGAGCGGACCTGATTGATCCAGTACGACTTTATTATAGTAGCTGGCATCATTCAGGAATCGATTAGGATCATAGGTCGGATAGCTGACAATAGCCAATACCTCTCCTGACTTGGGGTCTGTTACCGTAACAGATCCGCTGCAGGGATCCAGATTGATATCCGAAGGTTTGATCTCATCATTTTCGATCTTGATATGCAGAACATCGATCTCGGAAATCTCATCCCATTCCAACATCTCTCTGGTTCCATCCTCATCCGAGATCAATCCCTGCTCATAGAGCAGATACAGGAAACTCTTGGTCGGATAACGTCCGGTGGACATGATGTAGGAATAGATATATGTTTCAAATTCAGGAAGATCCTGGATCAGAGGCAATTCATAGGTAAGGAGCTTATAGATCTTGGTATCGATGGAATCCTGTCTGGTAATACCATAGAGACTTTCATCGATATAGCTGTTTTCAAAGCAATAATACAGGAAATCGTAAGGAGCGATCTTTCCTTCCGCATAGAAGGGATAAAACTCTTCATCATCCTGATATCCGTAAGAAAGATGGATCTCATCACGCATATTATCGATCAGAAGATCGTACAGATCCTTTTGCCAGGGCTCAAAGAACTCCACGGAGATACGAGTGTTGTAGATCAGATCGTAGAGCTCATCAATGGACGAGGTCATGGCATTATGGCAGCAGGTACGGAAAGCATACAGGTAATCATTCTTTCCGGAGGGATCATAATAATAAGAATTCGGATCATCCTTATAATCCAGCAAACTACTAGAAAGAAAGTGATTGGCGATCAAGGCTGTATAAATATCGATGGCACTGTAAGTTGCGCCCTGCTTTCCGTGTTCACCGGTGATCTTATCGATCAGCAAGGTCTTAATATGCCTCTCCAGTGCTTCATAGGTCTCTCTCTGAAGATCTCTGTCGATGGTCAAAAACAGATTATTACCTGCTTCAGCTGCCTTTAAGGTGACTGAATTCAGTGTCATACCGGTAGCTGCATCTACCTCCATACGCATGGCACCGGAGGTACCTCTCA
>JAZUIK010000225.1:0-44411 GCA_045642205.1 Bianqueaceae bacterium | reverse complement strand
AGAACATTCCTTATAAATCATTGGAGGCATATCATGGCACTCGTTACGTTTAATTTCCAAAGTCAGTATCTTGGCAATAACATGCCCGTCAATATCATCCTTCCCGACAAGCCCTGGGCTGTTGATGCGAAGGATTTCTATGAGAGTGGAAAGAAATATAAGGTTCTCTGGCTGCTCCACGGCACCTTTGGCGACTACACCGACTGGATCCGTAAATCCATGATCGAGCTATACGCTTCTGAGCGTGATCTGATCGTCGTTATGCCCTCTGCTCTTAACTCCAACTACGCAAACTGGCCTGCTTTTGGTACCGGTTTCGATATGTATGATTATATCTTTGAAGAGTTGATGCCCATGGTCCACAACTGGTTCCCTGCTTCTGACAAGCGTGAGGATAATTTCATCGCCGGACTTTCCATGGGTGGACGCGGTACCTGTGTCCTCGCATTTAATCATCCCGAGAAATTTGCCGGAGCCTGCATCCTTTCCGCGGTTCCCAGCGATCTTCGAGCCATGAAGGAAAAAGGTGGCATGATGTGGGAGCGCATGAAGAAATCCGCCATCAACTTCGACAGTGAAGAAGATTTCATCGATTCCTATCAGAATACCCTGAAAATCCTTCGTGAAAAGGTTGCCAACAAAGAGGACCTTCCCCGTCTGCTCTTTGGCTGCGGTGAAGAGGATAGCCTGTACAAAGATCTCTGTGCCTTTAAGAAGGAAGCCGATGCCATGGGGCTTGAGGCAGAATACTTCTCCATTCCCGGTCTGAAGCATGAATGGCGTTTCTGGGATCTTGGAATCCAGAAGGCTCTGGATTTCTTCGGTATTGAGAAACCGACTACGACCAATCCCTTCTGATCCGTCAAAAATCTTAACTGATACAGAAAACCCTCGTTGAGATCTGTTCTCAACGAGGGTTTCTTGTCTTATGTCTACTGATCTAAGGCAGAGTTTCAGGCTCTGCCTGAAACGGCCCAGGAAGCTTCGCTTCCTGGTTTATTCGCCAACTGCCTTATTCGTCAGCATCGTCTTGATCATCTTGAGCTTATTGGGTTTGCCCATCTTGGTCTTCCCTTCACCCAGATGCATGGACTGGGGCTGGATTGCGGAAGCTGCCTTCCACTCGGGAAGCTCCTTGCCGCTGGGAGTCTCTCCGCCTCCGGGATTACCACTGCGGACAAAGTTCATCAGATAGGTGACCATCTGCTCGGACAGTTCCTTATCCTTCTCTACGAAAGGACGCCAGCAATTGTCCAGGGTACCAAACCAGTACCAAAGGTCGCTGGAATGCCATGCACCGGCCTCATCACCGGGAAGCTGACGATCAAAGAACCAGAGGTAGCTGGGAACCGGCTGAGCGGATACCCACTTAGCTGCCATATCATACAGGATCGGAGGCATCATATCCTCACTGGTGACACCTGCCATATAGGGGATCATATGCTGCTGGGAATCCTTAAGAAGTTCCACACCGGTTCCGACGATCAATCGTCCATCCTTGCAGGGGAAGCATCCGCCTCCCTTCATCTCCTTCTTGACGGCATCCCAGGAAGCAAAGAGCTGCTCAGGCGTAATGGCTCTGAAAGCTGCTAGATCTTCGCAGCCGGCATGCTTCATGACCGCATGCCAGAAATCATAGGCCTTTTCAGGGCCTGCTGCAGAAAGCATCTTGGAAACGCCTGCACCACTGGACATAACAGCCTTCTGGAACAATCCCTTCGTCATAGGACTTAAGGACTGCTGCTGAACGCTCATGGCACCGGCACTCTGACCCATGATGGTCATGTTTTCAGGATCACCACCGAAGGCAGCGATATTGTCCTTGACCCACCGGATCGCGGTTGTCTGGTCGAAAAGACCATAGTTACCGGTATAACCTGCCTCTTCCTTCAGTTCAGGAAGGGTCAGGAAGCCCATGGGACCAAGGCGATAGTTCAAAGTGACACCGATGACACCATGCATGGGCCATACGGGCTCATCAAAGTGCTTTTCATGACCGCATCCACCGGTAAATCCACCACCATGGATATAGATGAGGACAGGGAGCTTATCCCCTTCCTTTGCGGTGTCGGGTGTGAAAACATTCAGGAACAGACAGTCTTCGTCATAAGAATAAGTCTCTCCCTTGCGGAATTCATTGTAATAGAAGACCTTCTTCAGGTTTTCCTCTTCATTGTAAAATGCACGGGGCTGATAGGAGCAGGCACCGTAGGAGGTGGCGTCATAAACGCCTTCCCAGGAAGTAACCTGCACGGGATACTCCCAGCGACCTGCGGTCGCATAACGGATTCCCTTGTAAGCCGCTGTTCCCGGATTTTTACCGGAAACGCCCTGCAGTTTCCCGCAGGGCGTATTGATTACATACTCCATGTAATTCTCCTCTTAATTACCATGATGACGATTCCATGCGGAGGGCATCCAGGGATACTTCTCCTCATTTTCCAGTCCATAGGCTTCCAGAGCACGCATCTGCTCCACCACGTGGGGCATATTCAGACGGTCGACCATGCCGCAGATAATGGAAGCACCCTTTTCTGCCATGGCACTTCTGGTAGCCTCATCCGGAATGTCAGGGGTCGGCATATGATCGGAATTTTCTCCGAAGCAGTATCCGACAGCGGCACTCTGATAGCCCATTCCAAAGAGGTCATTGAAGGGGGCACAGCTCTGAGACTTCTGGATGTTGTAACCGGTGACAAAGGGTACATCCTCCAGACGGTTCATGATTCTATAAGCACCAACGGTGATATCGTGGAAATCATTGAAGCTGGTGAAGAGATCACGGCACTTACCCATGTGCATCATGAAGTCGATGTACTGGATCGGTACGCCGGTCTCATCATAGAAATCACGGATCATAGGACAGATGGTCATATGAGCCGGGCCATGGAAACTGACATAGATCTGTCTCTTGAAGCCAAGACGAAGAAGGTTTCTTGCAATGGCGCCCAGATAGTCGATTCCCTGGCGGATAGAAACCTGAACGGTTCCTCTGCCGGATGCGGTAGCTCCGGAATAGAAATAAGGAAGTCCGGTCAGGACAAGGCCATCACAGGCCTCTGCCATTTTCAGGGCATAGGCCTCGCTGATGACGGTCTCACAGTCCAGGGGAAAACCACCGTGCATTTCGGTGGTTCCCACAGGGACAATGATAATATCGTTGTGCTGAAGGTATTCCTGAACCTCACTGTTCAGGCACTTACCCAGGATTCGGGTACGCATTTCCATCAGGATCACTCCTCGGATGCAGTCTCAACGGCTGCAGCCTTCTGACCAGCCTTGAACTCAGCGATCTTTGCACGGATCTCAGGAGTGATATTCCATACAAACTTGAAAGCAGCCCAGGATCCGATCAGGAAGATACCGGGAACAAGGACACACAGAGCCTTGATACCGGCGATGGTACCTGCGGTCTGGATAGCGCCCTCTGCGGTGTTGTAGCCGATCCAGCCAAGAGCCAGAACAGCTGCGGAGTTACCAACGGTCTGTCCGATACGACGGCACAGATTGAAGGTACCATAGATGGAACCCTCAGTACGCTTACCGGAAACATACTCGTTGTAGTCGATGGCTTCACCGACCATACCCCACTGCATCTGGATGGAGACCATTCCGATACCGCTGGCGATGGAGCTCCATACAATGTGGACCATGGCAGGAACCTTCATGACCATGTGCAGTACGAACAGTGCAATATACAGAGCGCAGCCGATCAGCAGAGAACCACGGATCATGGGAACCAGGCCGATCTTCTTTGCGATCATGGGAGCAAAGATCAGAACGATGAACATCAAGGGCATAGCCATGATGGAGGTAAGACTCATAAGACCAACGTTGCCAAGAACATCCGCGAACATGTAGGTTCCCAGAGTAGATCCGACATACTGCATGGTGCAGATGCAGATACCATGCAGACACAGAGCAACGAAGGGACGATTGACCTTGAATACGTTGAAGATATCGGTCATCTTCAGGTTGTTAGCTTCCTCTTCAGAGGTCTCGGTAACATTTCTTTCCTCAGTCCAGAAGTAGTGCAGCAGACAGAAGACAAAACCGATAACAGCACAGATAGCAGCGCCGATTCCGTAACCGACAGCATTGGAATCACCATACTTCTGCAGGAAGATGGGGAACAGAACGGTAGGGATAATGTTTCCGATGGTGCTTCCAAATCCACGTGCGGAGGACAGAGAAGCTCTCTCACCGTCGGTGTTAGCCATAGCGGACAGCAGAGATCCCATGGGGATATTGAACATGGTGTAGCAGCCTTCGTACAGGATCTTACAGAAGAACAGTACGACCAGCATAGCGGTTCCCTTGAAGAAGGTAGGAACGGTCCAGAATACGATGGAAGTGATGGCAAGGAGCGGAGCGGAACGCAGCAGCCAGGGACGGAACTTACCCTTGGGGTTGTGGTTCTTCGCGAAGATCTTATCCATCAGAGCACCCATCATAGGATCGTTGACAGCATCCCAGATGTTCCAGATAAGAAGAAGGGTTGCCAGAATAACTGTATCAACCTTCAGAACGTTTACATAGTAACGGGTAACATATGCACCCATCAGTGCGAATGTCATACATCCGCCGAGATCGCCCATTCCATAGCCGATCCACTGCTTTTTGGTCAGACCGCCAAGGTCCTGCTTTTTCTTTGCTTTTCCAAAAGCCATGGTTTTTCTCCTTCCATTTTGACCTGTTTTCATACAAGTCCCATTATGTCGATAATACCAATTAAAAAACGCAAAGTGTATTGCAATACCCGCACAATACATTGCACATCTTGCAACATTAGGGTAAAATTTTATATCATACTATAGAATTCGTATACTCACTTGTTCGTAATGATCGTGGAGGTAACGGCTGTGAAGATCGATGACATGAAAAAACTGACGCGCATTGCGGCGATGGATCGTTCCACGGACAACGCCCTTTTGCTGGAACGCCTTCAGGAGATCGGGATCGATCCCAACAACTTCTATCAGGAACTGGAAATGAGCAGCCCCTATGTCAACACCCACAGGGACATCAGTTATGTTTCCACGACCGTCTCTCTCCACTCCCATACCTTTCACGAGGTCCTCTACTGTCGCAAGGCAAAAGATGTGGAATACCTGGTGGGCACCGAGCGATATCGTATCCAGAAAGGTGACATCATCTTCATCAATCCCGGAGTCTCCCATCGCCCGATCCTTCCGGAAAATCTCACGGAACCCTATGACCGCTATGTCCTCTGGTTAGGCAAGGACTTTATCGATCTGCTGATCCAGATGTACCCGGAGATCGCCTTTCACTTAAATGACAAGAGCCTGCTCCTTCGTACCGCCAACACCAAGTGGGAGTACCTCGGGGAAATGTTTCGCAGCGGTATCCGGGAAAATGATCATCGCTCCATCTTCTATGAGTCCGCGATCTTAGGCAATACCCTTCAGCTCATGTCCCATATCTTCCGTATGATCAACGAAGCCTCTGACACTATGGAGGCGGAGACACCGGAACTTCTGGATCAGATCATGAACTATATCGAGCTGCACCTTCAGGACCGTATAACCCTCTCGGAGACTGCCGGTGCCTTCTTTGTCAGCGAAAGTACCATTTCTCAGTTATTCAAAAAAAGGCTGGGTGTCAGCTTTTATCGCTTTGTCACCCAGCGCCGTTTGATACAGGCCAAGAGTCTGATCCTGGAAGGCGTCCTTCTGGAGGACGTCAAGGATCAGGTTGGCTTCTCCGATTATTCAACCTTTTATCGTGCCTTTAAGCAGGAATACGGTATCAGTCCCAGACAATACCGCAATGGTCCCTATTGATCTTAGTTTCTCCGTCTGATGGCAAGGCGATAGGCCTCTGCCAGTCTCGGATACGCATAGTCAAAGAAATGCCTGTAGGCTTCACAGTAATAATTCTTTCCTATTCCCTTTTCGAAGTAATCTCTGTCCCTTCTGCAGCCACCGCGGCATAGTCCGTACCACTGACAGGATCGACACTCTTCTTCCTTTTTATTGCTTTCTTCAAGAAATCCCAGTTCTGTCCTTTTCTGATCCAGCATCTCAAAACTATCTGTATTCAGATTGCCCAGACGGTTTTGATCCAGCATATAGAAATCGCAGGGATACACACTGCCATCTGCCTCCACGACATACTGCACACTGCACCTGCCGCTCATGCCGCAGGCTTCCGGCATCTGTCTGTTTAACATCAGCAGCAGGTTATCGAAATATCGATGGAATCTGGGGTGGCCTTCCATAACATCCCTGTACCAACAGTCAAAAGCTGTCTTCAGATAGTTCTCAAAGGCTGCGGGATCCAGAGACCACTCATGCTGTCCCCTTTCCTCCTCCAGAGGATCCAGACAGGGGATGTATTGCTGAAAGTCCCATCCGTTTTTCTTATAGGTTTCGTAGATCTTCTGGTACCTGCGGCAGGCATCCTTCGTCAGGACTGTCAGGATATTAAAATCCACTCCATATTTTTCCAGCAGCCTGATACCATTAACAACTCTCTGATAGGTTCCCTTTCCTTCCGCATCCACTCTCCAGTGATCGTGGATCTCCTTGATGCCATCCAGAGATACGCCTACCAGAAACCGGTTTTCCTTTAAGAATCCGGCCCAGTTTTCATCCAGCAAAGTTCCGTTGGTCTGCAGGGCAAAATTGACTCTGCAATGGTTCACGTTGTTTTCCTTAACGACACGGACCACTTCTTTGAAGAAGTCCAACCCTGCCAACGTAGGTTCTCCTCCCTGAAAAGCGATCTGCAGCAATTGATCGGTCCGGGAAAGAGCCTTCGTCAGGATATTTGTCATGGTGTCGATGCTCATGAAGCCATAACTCTTTACTTCTCTCCTGGATGTCTCATCCTGATAGAAGCAATACTTGCAGCGCAGATTACACTGACCGCTGGCAGGCTTGAGCATAATACTCATTGCAGGGACCACGTGGTTTGTCCCCATAGGTTATTCCTCCAGTTCGTACCACAGATTGCCTTTAAAGGCGGTTTCTCCCCGTTTTACGGGCATATTGATGCCATAGCCGCTGCCATGTCCGACAGCAGGATCCGGCTGATAGGAATCGAAATGATTGGCCATAAAGCGCAGCTCTCCCGTAGGATCGGTATACTCCATAATGCTCTGCAGACGGCGGCGCATCTTCTGGGCAGGATCATTGACCTCCAGATCGGAGTATCTAAAGGCCATACGGAACAGTTTGACATTGTTGCGTGCTTCCTTTGTCTCTGCCAGGCCAAGAGCCTCTTCAAACAGCTCATATACCTTTCTGGTATCGATATTCTCGATCAGATAGATACCGCCCTTATCGCAGCGCACCTGTCCGTTCAGGGTCTTTTCCATCATCAGGAAGATCTCAGAGATGATATCTGCTGCACCGCCAAACAAACGGGCGTTGAGTGCAATGATATCTCCCAGGTCCATTTTCATGTCATAGCCGACCCGGGCAAAACCGGACAGATTCAGAAGATGGTTCCAGATATGGAAGCATTCCAGCTGAGTACCGGAACCAGCGATCCCTACTTCCTTGAAACGGTTCCACATGGCATGCAGCTCGCTGGCCATGGGAATGATCCTCTGACGATTGCCGAAGATACCCATGAAATAATCATAAAAGACTGCCGTCGCACCACTCTTATGCCATTCCAGAAGGTTTCTCTCGAATTCATTCTTCATAAGGCCTGAACCATCGGCGGCACCGACATAGCGAAGGCCATCCGCTGCCCAGGTGGATTCATCGATGATCAGATTGGCAGACAATTCCATGTCCTCAGGGAACTTCCACAGGTCCTGATAGACCAGCATATCGATGTTGACACCGGGACATTCCTTGCCGATGATCTTGGCGACTTCATTTTCAAAGAATGCATAGTTCTCTGCTTTGGTATATTTTGAGCACTTCTCGCAGTGACAGGGTTCAGACATACTGTCATTGGGCCAGAAGGCAATGGTATCGACGACGGGATTCTTTCTGATCCAGGTAACCAGGTTGTTTGCTACCGCTTCTACGGCTTCCATATTACGGCTGCAGTAGATCCACTGACCTTCCATGTCTTCTGCGTCCTTAGGTGTATAGCGAGTTCCATCCGCATTCAGACGGTAGTACTCCGGATGGGTCTCTCTGTAGTGTTCCGGGAACATCTCATTGCCATAATAGGGAAGCCAGGTGCGGGAGGACTCGTGATGTCCCACGCTCATACGGATTCCACGGTCCAGAAGCTTCTCCGTCATTCCCATCTTGACATATTCATCATACACACTGGTCCAGGTCAGGATGCGATTGTAACGATTCTTGACCAGCCAGTCGATAAATTCCATATTCAGCTCATGATGCGGATTACCTGCCCAGTTATTGTACTGCACAATGGCACAGCGATAGGGAAGATCTGCCCCCTTCTTCATGCGAAGGCCCGCTTCGATAATCTTCGTCTTCAGGGAAGGCACATATTCACCGCCGGGCACTCCCTTCTTGGTATAAGCAGTCAGAGCACATCCAAAGCCCCTCTCCAGCAGCTCATAGACGGCATAGATCACACCGCGTCCATCATCGTCAAAGCCCTCTGCTCCGGCGATCATCATACCGCTTTCCGTGACCTCAATAGCGAAACCTTCCGCCTCCAGATCAAGGTCCTTCCATGCTCCTTCGCTTAGGATCCTGCGGCTAAAAATATTGCGGATAGGACTGCCGATAGCAATATAGTATCCGCTGACCTCGTCCGCATCCGTGTCATCCATCAGATTGATACGGCAGCCAAAGATCCTCTTAAGGTAAGAAGAAAGTTCACCGGCAGCGAACTCTTCTCTTCGGTTGGCCATCTTAGGAAGAAGGATATTAATGGGGGTAGTACGATCGAACTTCATGGTAGAACTCCTTTAATGTTTCTGGGTCAGGACCCACCTTAGTTATAGCAAAAGATCCCCTGCTTGTCCATGGAAAATCCACGTAAAAAAGATCCGGCATCAAAGCCGGATCTTTCGTATATAACATTTTCAGTTTATTACAGGTGAAGGACTCTTTCCTTGATCTCCTGAGTACGTCCCTGATTCCAGTACTGGGTACCAATGTATCCGCAGGTACGGCGAGCGACGTTCATCTTGGACTGATCACGGTTATGGCAGTTGGGGCATTCCCATACCAGCTTGTTGTCCTCATCGGTGACAATGGTGATCTCTCCGTCGTATCCGCAGACCTGGCAGTAATCGCTCTTTGTGTTGAGCTCTGCATACATGATGTTGTCATAGATGAACTTCATGACATCCAGGACCGCATCGATGTTATTCTGCATATTGGGAACCTCGACGTAGCTGATGGCGCCTCCGGGAGAGAGCTGCTGGAATTCACTCTCCAGCTTCAGCTTCTCGAATGCATCGATGGGCTCGGTGACATGGACATGATAGGAATTGGTGATGTAATTCTTATCGGTGACACCGGGAATGATGCCAAAGCGCTTCTGCAGGCACTTGGAGAACTTATAGGTAGTAGACTCCAGAGGAGTACCATACAGAGAATAGTCGATGTTGGATTCCTTCTTCCACTTTGCACAGGCATCGTTCAGAGCCTGCATAACGCGAAGACCGAACTCCTTACCGACCTCCTCGGTCAGCTTATGACCGGTAACTTCATAGACACACTCCCACAGTCCGGCATAGCCAAGAGAGATGGTGGAGTAGCCGTTGAACAGCAGGGGATCGATGACCTCACCCTTCTCCAGACGGGCCAGAGCACCGTGCTGCCAGAGAATGGGAGCTGCATCGGAGGAAGTGCCAAGGAGACGATTGTGTCTTGCCTGCAGTGCTCGGTGGCAAAGCTCCAGTCTCTCATCCAGGACACTCCAGAAACGCTTCTCGTTGCCGCCGTCCTTCATCGCGGTGCAGGCTACGTCTACCAGGTTGATGGTAACAACACCCTGATTGAAGCGTCCATAGTACTTATTCTTACCGGGAACATAGTTCTTTGCCTTGGCGATGTTTCCGATTCCGTTGGAAGTGAAACGATCGGGAGTCAGGAAGCTACGGCAGCCCATACAGGTGTAGACATCACCCTTGAGCTCGAGCATGATCTTCTCGGAAATGTAATCCGGAACCATGCGCTTTGCGGTGCACTTAGCGGAAAGAACGGTCAGGTACCAGTAAGGAGTACCTTCTTCGATATTATCATCTTCAAGCACATAGATGAGCTTGGGGAATGCGGGGGTAACATAGACACCGGCTTCATTCTTGACACCCTGATAACGCTGCATCAGAGTCTCTTCGATGATCATGGCCAGATCGTGCTTTTCCTGCTCGTTTCTGGCTTCATTCAGATACATGAAGAAGGTAATGAAGGGAGCCTGTCCATTGGTAGTCATCAGGGTAACGACCTGATACTGCAGTGTCTGGACACCCTTATTGATCTCCTGACGGAGACGGTTCTCAACGATCTGGCTCAAGGCCTCCTCGCTGGGTTCGATACCGGTCAGCTTGAACTCTTCTACCGTATCCTTGCGGATCTTCTCACGGCTGATCTGTACGAAGGGAGCCAGATGGGTCAGGCTGATAGACTGACCGCCATACTGGTTGGAAGCAACCTGAGCAATGATCTGGGTAGCGATGTTGCAGGCGGTGGAGAAGCTATGGGGCTTCTCGATCATGGTACCGCTGATAACGGTACCGTTCTGCAGCATATCTTCCAGATTGACCAGATCGCAGTTATGCATATGCTGTGCGTAGTAGTCACTGTCATGGAAGTGGATGATACCTTCCTTATTGGCCTTGACGATATCCTCAGGAAGAAGGATACGCTCGGTCAGGTCTCGGCTGATCTCACCTGCCATGTAGTCACGCTGCACGCTGTTGACAGTAGGATTCTTGTTGGAATTCTCCTGCTTGACCTCTTCGTTATTACACTCGATCAAAGACAGGATCTTATCATCGGTAGTATTGGTTGCTCGGGCAATACCACGGGTGTAACGATAACGGATATAACGCTTTGCTGTTTCGTAAGCACCATGCTTCATCAGCTGGGTCTCGACCAGCTCCTGGATCTCCTCGACGCTCAGGGCTCTGGGGATCTCATTGCAATGGTTCTCGATAATAGCCGCGATCGCAACGATCTGCTCAGGGATCAGTTCCGGTCTACCTTCGGTGGCAAGGTTGGCCTTTTCGATAGCAGCTTCGATCTTTTCCTTAAGGAAGATCTCTTCTGCTCCGTTTCTCTTAATGATCTTCATTTTTTCCTCCGCTGATGTACGTTCCTCTATATTTATCTATATCTATCTTTATATGACGCACATGTCCGTTTTTTCGAACACGCACATTATACCAAAGCCATAAAGAATGTCAAGACGAAGAATGGCACATTTTGTTGTTATAACTACTCATAAACACAATATATTGTGTTTTACAATGTCAACCCCTTGGTTATTAAAATTTACGAAACCACCCAGAATCCACGAAATAAAGGGCTTTGCGTGCCCTTAGGGCTTCTATGAAAACAGCCCCTATTAATATGAAAAATTTTTTTGAAACAACATATTGCCCTTCGCTTTCCTGCCTTCCTCTCTTGACGAAAACCTTAAAATAGAATACACTATCTGTTGACTCTTTTGAAAAAACAGGAGGTGTCCCATGGACGGACTTGGAATATTCTTTACCATCCTGGCGGTCATCGCAGTCATTTTTGTTGTCCTGTATTTTGTAGGCAAGCGCGCTAACAAGAAGCAGGCTGAATCTCAGGCGATCATCGACCAGAACAAGCAGACCATTACTGCTTACATTATCGACAAAAAACGTTCAAAGATCACGACCGCGAACTTCCCCCAGTCAGTCATCGACTCCATGCCTAAGCGTATGAAGTTCATGAAGATGTATCTGGTCAAGCTGAAGACCGGTCCCCAGATCGTTACCATGATCTGTGACAAGCCCGTTTTCGAGGCTCTTCCCCTTAAGAAGAACGTTAAACTGGAAGTCTCCGGCGGTTACATCCTCAGCTTCTCCACCCAGAAGAAGGGTGAAAGAAAGGTTGAGTTTGAGCGCAAGCTGACCTGGAGAGAAAAGTTGAACAACAAGCTGAATGATTATCAGAACACCCGCCGTGAGCAGGCTGAGGCTGATCGTCAGGAAGCTATCGCCAAGGAAAAGGCTAAGCAGGCTAAAGCTGCTGCCAAGGCTGCAAAGAAAAAGTAAATCAACTGCGAGGAACCCACCTATCGGTGGGTTCTTTTATCGTATGGGCGAGACAGTTCTCCCCTGGGTATTCATATCTAAGGAAGACCCTATGGCGTTTCCTTTCGAAACAATCCGCAGACGCTTGCGTCGAGGACGTTGAGAAAGGATTCCCATAGGGTCTTCCTATTTATAAATATGTATAGAATCGATTTATCCCTCGATAAACAGCACACCCAAAGTACCGGGACCGCAATGGCTGGAAATGACCGCACCGGCGGTGGTAATATGGATCTCCTTAAAGTGATGCAGGGACTCGATATAAGCCTTGATCATCTCTGCTTCCTCGTTGGTTGCCGTATGGGTAACAAAGACATGATCCGGCTTCGCTTTCAAAAGCTGCGCTTCCATTTCCTTCGCATACTTCTCAAAGACCATCTGGCGCTTTCCTCTGTATTTGGTACCAACGCCCATCGCGCCGTTCACAACGTCGATACGGGGCTTGATCTTCAGAGCGGTAGCCAGAAGGGCTGTGGTGGATGTGCAGCGGCCTCCGCGAGCCAGATAGACCAGTGTATCGATGACAAAGCTGGAGCGGACCTTGGGGATAATGTTCTCCTCCAGTTCCTTGACGATATCCTTGGCAGCCATGCCCTCTTCGATCATGCGGGCAGTCTCCAGGATCTCCAGACCGATACCGGTGGAAAGGTTGCGGGAATCCACAACAAAGACGCGATCCTCTGCTTCCATCTCCTCTGCTGCCATACGGACAGAATTGCAGGTGGTAGACATTTCGGAAGAGATACCAAAGAAGATGATCTCATCTCCCTGATCCAGAGTCTCCTTCATAGCGTCGATGACGTCAGCAGGAGAGATTGCTGCGGTCTTAGGGGTGTCCTTGTTAGCATCTGCCCAGGCAAAGATATCCTTAGGCGTAATATCGATACCGTCACGTCCGGTACGATCACCGATGGTGACATACAGGGGCATGATGGTGACTTTACATCTTTCGACCAGTTCTTTTCCGAGGTCGTTGGTACTATCAGCAAAAATACGGATCATAGGTTTCTGCTCCTTTCAACGAACTACGTATATTGTAGTCCTGTTTCCCTTATTTGACAATCTCTCCGGCGTCTTCGATGATCTTGACGAGGCCGGTATTGGGAATGGAATCATCCGGCATCTGCGGGAAATCATATGCCGTATAGTTGTTGCCTTCGATGATGGCAGGACCATCCTCCAGGATGCACACATCCCATCCGATATATCTTACCTCTGGAATGACCAGTGCCGCCTCTTCGACCATGGCAATGGCTTCCTTGAAGTAAGGGATCTGAAATCCTCGGAACTTTGTTCCGGTAGCCGGATGCTCCTCTACCTTATCCTGCTTATTGGTATGTCCGGGACCGATGACAATACCAGTCTCCATATCCACATGGCAGGCGTATCCGCCGTTTTCCAGGTTGTCTACAAACTTGCCGTTGTTTCCTGTCTTCAGGACTGCGTACAGGCATTTTCCCTTGCCATCCTTTGTCACCAGGGTGCAAAGACGCAGACAGTTTACAGAATCGGGATACAGACGGCTCATCTCACTGTGCTGGACCAAAAGTTCCTCTACAACACCGAAGCCCTTTTTAGGATCCTTCAGATAAGTGGCTAAAGCCTTCGGAGATTCAAAGCGATCGGTATGGATCTTTTCAATACCCTCACCGCACTCGCCATCATCAGGTTTCGCGATCAGGATATCCTTACCGGTAACGAAGGATTCGACCTCCTCCTCGCTTACCCTGGCAAGTTCCAGAAAGTCTCTCTTCAGGAATTTAGCGAAGTTATGATAGAAGGAACTCTTATCATCAAAGATCTTGACTTTGACCTGATCGTTCATAGCGTCCAGGAAACGCTTATTCTTCATGCGGGTCATGTAAGTCTTACGGGTCTTTCCATCGATATTGTAGAACTCGAAGATCTGATAATCACTGAATCCGGCGCCATATTTCGCAGAACACCAGAGCATATCTGCCAGAAGGAACACCTTGGGCTTGCCGGTACGCTCATGGACCGTATTGACATAACCGAAGAGTCTTTCCATCTTCAGATTGCCCAGTACACGCTTCACAAAAAATCGAATGTTCATTAGTTTTCCTTTTTTCTTACCGGCAAACGGATCTTTTACCTGCTGCCGGTTTTATTTTAGGTGAAAGAGCATCAGAGCAGATACTTGGTGCTCTCCTTTGCAAAGACCTCCTGACGGATCTTAGCGCATTCCTCGGCTTCTGCTTCGAACGCAAGCTGAGGTTCCGCAACGCCCATCAGACGAAGGATATATTTGGTAAACTCGGGATTTAAGACCAGCAGGGGACCTACCAGATAGGTGGCCATGCAGTTATGGATGCGATAGCCTTCCGCCTTGGACTCCTTGTTGATGCCGCAGCCGCGGATAGACTTGGCAAAGCCCTTTCCCTCATTATCACCAAAGCTGAAGCTGAAGGTGGTCTTAAACGCATTGATGCGGATCTCTCCCTGATCGCCCTCCACCGTTCCATCGAACAGTGTATTGAAGCGGTGCATCATATCGGTCTTGGATTTCAAGGGAGTAATTCCCAGAGCAGGATGCTCCTCGCCGTCATCATAGGCGATGGACTGGCCCAGGATCTCCATGGCATTGCCGGTGAAGAGGAAGATCTTTCCCTCTTCGATCTGCTGCTTCATGATCTCCACATAGGGCTTTAAGGCCTCGATGGAAAGCAGCTGGGCGGATTCAGGCATCGCTCCCATATAGACCAGCTGTACATCGCCCTTGATAAATGCGGGCTCCTTGGTCAGGGATGTCTCGATGACTTCACACTCGTCACCGAGAGATGCCTTAAGATATTTTACATTGAAGGGATCTCCAAACAGGTTGCAGACCTCGGGAAACAGGATCTCGATCTTGATCATGCCTTCTCCCCTCCTTCCAAAGTCGTTACGATGGTCTTCACAATGGTATCTGCCTGTGCCTGAGAAATGAAATACATATCGTGGAGCACGTAGATATCCTTACCCTCTGCGTAGGTCAGGAACTGGGTAACCTCTTCCTCCTTCTCGCAGGTAAAGAGCTTTTCCTTGGGAACTCCTGCCAAAAGAAGTCTGAGGGCTACATCCTTACTGCGGCGTCCGCCGATGCAGATACGCTCGATAGACGGATGGTTCAGAAATTCGAAATCACAGTCATACATCCAGGACAGGATCTCGTAGGAGTCTCTGTTATCGAAGATCTCATCGATATTCAGGATGACTTCCTTCTGTCCGGGCTCATTGGCCACATAATTGAAAACAAGAGAGCAGGCAATGGCGTTGGAATCCTTAGCCACACAGGTCTGCAGTCTTCTTCCTGCTACGGTGCGGCAGGTCATACGATCTTTGGTAACCTCCAGGGACTCCACTGCCTTTCTGACCTTCTCCTTGTCCTTTACGATCTCGGAAAGGACCGTCAGCATGGTCAGCTCGTTGTAGCAGTTGAACAGGGTATTGGATACCAGCTTGTAGCTGCTTTCCTCTCCCTGATGGTCTACGGTCATCATCATACCGTCCAGATCCAGGTTTGTTACGTTGTAATCCGGCTTAGGCAGCTGATAGCCGCAGTTCTCGCAGTGTGCGCGTCCAATATGATGATAACGGACAAAATCATAGATCAGGGTATGATGGCATTCAGGACAGATACGGGCATCGTTGATGATGTTGTATTCACTGTCATGGTCCGTCTTCAGTCTGTCGATACCGAAGTAGACCTTCCGGTATCCCTTACCCAGACGGGAACTGATAACATCGTCTCCGTTGCTGATGATGGTCATCTTGGAGGGGTCTCTCTTTTCCATAGCAGGCAGAGAATTCTCCAGGATATTGAAGATGAACTCCGGATGAGCATTTCTCTTGAGAGAATCACGGAACAGGTTCGTAACCACCAGATAGGTGGGATTCAGTCTCGGGAAAACATGGGGAGCACTGCGCTCATCGATCTCGATGACACCTACTTCATATTTGCACTTGTTGAACAGGTTGACACCGTCCATGAAGGCAACGGCAACACCGGGAAGGATGTTGGTGCCGGTACGGTTGCAGAGTACCTCATAGCCACACTTTTCGAAAGCATCGATCAGCAGATTACAGGTGGTGGTCTTTCCATCCGTACCGGTAACGGCGATCAGCTGCTTCGGTTTTGCCAGCTTACCCAGAAAATCGGGGCAGATCTTCAATGCCAGCTTGCCGGGGAAGCAGGTTCCCTTGAAGCCGAAGAAGCGTCCAACGATCTTCATCAACACTTCGCAGATCTTTGCTGCGATCAAAGCGATGGTAAATCTCATACTTACCTCCTGATATTTCCCAGATATTCCACCTGGGTCATGCCATGACTCTCACCGCCGAGAAGCATCTCATAGCGGATCGTGAGTTCAAAGTGATTTTCCGTAAACAGTCCCTGCAATGTCCTCACGGCGATCTCCACCTTCAGATCTCCCGCAGGAGTGGACAGCCATGTGGCTGCGTTTTCCCCTTTTTCAAAGGTGAGTCGAAAATCGCTGCCGGGACGATGGATCTCAGCCCTCTTTGGCCTCCCCTTTTCATCGAGGCGGACACTGACCACCTCGGGGACCGGCTTTTCTCCCTCCACCAGTGTCTGAGCATACATGATCCTGGCTTCCGGTTCTTTCCATGTATATTTACCTGTCAGCTGCTTCTTCAGGCTTTCCTGTCCCTCAAAGCGGCTGATCAGACGAAAATCGACGGTATCCATTCAATGACTCCGTTCTTCTTAACGCTTCATTCCCAGATCGATCAGTCGATCCATCAACTCGCTGACAGGAAGTCCCTGTCTTCCCCAGAGCATGGGATACATGCTGATATGGGTAAAACCGGGCAGGGTATTGATCTCATTGAAAATAACGCGATTGGTCTCTTTCTCCACAAAGAAGTCCACGCGGGACAATCCGCTGCCTCCAAGGGCACGGAAGATAGCCTTGGCATCTCTTCTGACTTCCTCAACGGTCTCTTCCGGCAGATCCGGATCCAGCAGGGTCTTGGAATCGGGATTATTGTATTTGGCGTCGTAAGTATAGAAGGTATCCGCTGCCAGGATCTCTCCCAGGCCGGATGCCTCCACATGCTCGATATTTCCAAGAACAGCGCACTCGATCTCCCGGCCATAAATGGTCTCTTCGATCAGGATGCGGCTGTCATTCTCTGCAGCCAGAAACAGTGCATTCTTCAAACTTTCCCTGTCCATTGCCTGGGATACTCCCACGGAAGAACCGGCATTGGCGGGCTTGACATAGACAGGATAGGAAAGCTTTGCCTCTACTCGATCCAGCACCTCTTCCAGATGGTACTTCAGTTCATGGGCCAAAGCCGTCGTATAATCCGCCTGATCGATGCGGGTTACCTCATCGACGATACGCTTGGTCGTGATCTTATCCATGGATGCCGCACTGGCAAGGACACCGCAGCCCACATAAGGGATACGTGCCATTTCAAAGAGGCCCTGGATGGTTCCATCCTCACCGTTCTTTCCATGCATGGCCGGCAGTGCAATATCCACCGGGATCTTCTTCACATTGTCCCCGTCCATAACGATCAGGGTCGGCTTCGCAGATCCTACCAGCAAAGAGGCCTCCTGGCCCTTCTCCACCAGTTCCTTTTCCTTCAGAGAGTCTCTCAGATCCGAGATCTCTCCTTCGTAAAAGCGCCACAGCCCTTCACCGGAAATATATACCTTGGTCACATCATACTTATCTCTGGAAAGACCCTTATCCATGGTCGCAGCGGACATGATGGATACATCATGCTCGGTGGATCTTCCGCCAAAGATCAGTAATACATTCAGTTTCATAAAATACTCCTTTTTTCTCCACGGCTCTTTCCGAATCTCTTCTCTTTGTGAAGGCCATTACACCTTGCCGCAGACAGAAAAATCCTATATTAATACAACATACTATTTTACTCCAGATCCCCTGTATTTTCAATAAACGGAAGCCATTTTGCCATTTACTCCAGGTCCTGTTCCCTGAGTGAATGCTGTTTCTTTAGATCAAAAGAAGATCCTCCGGAAGCATTGCGCCAGCTTTTGCCGGACGCACCGCTTTTGGAGGACCCTCTTTTGATCACCAAATCGATTATTTTCTTATTTACTTGATCTCCACATAGAATGCTTCCGAACTCTCTGAAAGTGCAGTTGCCATATCTTCTGAAGTATCATTTCCATACTTCAACTCAACACCCACATTCAGATCGATCCAGCCGCGATCAGCACCATAGGACTGCAAAGAGGCCATCATATCTTCCCAGGAATCCTTTGCTTCCTTGTCCAGTTCATAACTGGCCACTTCCTCATTGCCCAATCTCTCGTAGTAGATATAGCCGATGTAGGTCCACTCCAGCTGGTTGTTCTTCATAGAGACCAGCATATAATCCGTACCACTGTAATCCCAGCCTCCACGCCAGACATCACTGATCAGATAGTAGATCGTTCCCGTCTCCGGATCCAGCCATGCTGTTTTGGGTGCATCCTGCATATCTCCGAAGGAAACAAAGTTCTCCAGGGAATATCCGCTGTCATCGGACGAGTCTACCTTTATCAGGGAATCATACGACGGACTGATCTCAAAAGTAGCATAGTACGTAAAGATTCCTGTACCCATGGTCTCTGCGATGGTGACCTCCAAAAGGCCATCCAGGTCCAGATCCGTAACAAAGTAGTACGGATACATGTTCGTTTCGATACCATTTTCCCAGATCGATCTTGCATCATCACTGGATAGATATGCGATCTGATTCTCATAGTCCATAGTGGGACGGCTCAGATTGTTCTGAGGTGTTTCAGGTTCCTGTTCTTCAACGATCACCTCAGTCTCTGTGACAAGGCTGCTCTCTTCATCTACCCGGATTCCCTGCGAGATACTGCTGTTTCCGGAAAGACTCTCTCCCTTCATCAGCACATTTTCCACTGACTGAGGACGTCTGAAGATCTGCTCCGGCTTTCCCGGTGCATTGACAGCTGCACTGACTGTGGTTGTCACCGCTGCCACTAAGGACACAGTAACCAGGAATCCATACAGATGGGACAGGCACCAGTTCTTCAGTGCGTTAAAGATGGTATCCGACAGCTTATCCTTCAGTTTGTCTTTCGTGTGATCGATAAGGAAATCACGGAAAGGTCGATCCTTATCCCAAAGTTTATCGCCGCAAAAACCACAGTGACTGGTCCTGCCGGGAGTGACCATATTCTGCTTACCGCAATGGATACAGAACACATAATACTGCTGCATCACTCCACCTCCTTTGCGTCCCTGTCACAGACGAAAAAGAGGATCGATTCGATCTCTCCGTCGGTATAACGGGCGGTCAGTGTATAGTAACCGGTATCGGTCCTCTCTACACGGACATCGTCTCCCTTTTCGATGATCCTCTCATCTTCCAGGACTCCGTTTTCGAAACGCTCCAGTTCCAGTCGATCGACACCACGGGGAACATAGATATTCAGATCCACTTCCTCGAAGTTCGTAAGTACATAGTACTCCTCTTTTGCCTCCTGATAAGCAACCGTATATTTACCTGCCTGCTTGATGGCAAGGTCAGATCCGTTTCTGAATATATTGAAGACCACCAGTCCTGCCAGGATCAGGATGACCAGGATCCTCACAGGGATATTGCCGGTGATCTTATCCAGCGTCAGCCATGCCTTTAATTCCAGCAGGTTATCCACCATGCCGAAAAAGGTCTTTCCTCTGGCTTTCTTTTTCTCCGTATCTGAGAACCGATAACCGCATCTCTGGCAATAGTGTGCCTTCAGCAGGTTCTCATATCCGCAATATGAACAGCGCATAGACGCCTCCCGTCACTACAATGAAAAATCCCCTCATTCCGAGGGGACTCTTCTATATCATATTTACTAATCGATTACGATCAGCCCTGCTTACGAAGGAACTCGAAATTCTTCTTACCCTGCTCGTCAGCATAAGCCAGAGCATCCTCGACCATCTCAGGGGTAACAGTACCCTTCTTGAACAGAGAACGCTTAACAATGATATTCTTAACGCCGCTGATAGCAACACCATTCTTCTCAAGGACTTCCTTGATCTTGCCGGTGCCTTCGTCTCCCTTGTTGGAGATCTCGATCAGTGCAACATTCTGAACCTTCTTGGGAGTCAGCTGATTAACGTAATCCATCAGCTTGTCCTCCAGAGGACCATACTTTTCGTATACGATGAAGATCAGTTTCTCTTCATTGCACTGGTATGCCGGGGGAATAGAATCGCATTTGCAGGTAAACTTCTTTGCAAGTGCGTCAGCTACAGTCTGTGCATAGTTGTAGTAGCCATACAGAAATACTTGAAGTTTCATTTCAGCCTCCATATATAGTGCGGCATTGCGCCTTATCTAGTTAATTAACTATAGCACTTTTTAGGACCCCGCGTCAACCCTTGCAGTGCATCGCAGGGTGATTTTCCCTTGACGATTTTTTTCTTTTCCTATATAATCAAATGCGTCTTGGAGAAGTGTCCGAGTGGCTTAAGGAGCTGGTCTTGAAAACCAGTGAGTCCGCAAGGGCCCGTGGGTTCGAATCCTACCTTCTCCGCTGCTTCGTCCGGGCAATTTTGTCCGGACGTTTTTGCTTAAATCACCCTTATTTATCCCATATCAGGAGGTAATCTCATGCTGCTTACCACTCCCCCGCTTGGCTGGAATTCCTGGAACACCTTTGGTGAGAACATCAACGAAAAAGTCGTTATGGAGTCCGCAGATATCATGGTCTCCACCGGGCTGAAAGATGCCGGCTACACCTACATCGTCATCGACGATTGCTGGCTGCTCCATGAGCGCGACGAGATGGGCCGCATGGTACCGGATCCTGTGAAGTTCCCTCACGGGATCAAATATGTATCCGACTATGTCCACAGTAAGGGATTGAAATTCGGCATGTACTCCTGCGCGGGATATCAGACCTGTGCCGGTTATCCTGCCAGCTATGACCATGAGTTTATTGATGCCCAGACCTTCGCTGAGTGGGGCGTAGACTATCTGAAATACGATTACTGCTTCCACCCCAAGACCAGTCTCGGTCATATCCTCTACAAGCGTATGGCCGTTGCTCTTTCTAACTGCGGCAGAGATATCGTCTTCTCCGCCTGCTCCTGGGGCAGCGATGAGACCAAACTCTGGATCAAGGAGACCGGTGCCAATCTCTGGCGCTCCACGGCCGACATCAACGATTCCTGGAAATCCTTAAAGGAGCTCTCCATTATCGCCGGTGATGCGATCCGTTATGGATCCATCAACTGCTATCCGGATATGGATATGCTGATCTGCGGTATGAACGGTAAGGGAAACGTCGGTCTTGCAGGCTGCACCGAAGATGAATACAGACTGCATTTCTCTCTGTGGGCACTGCTCGGTTCTCCTTTGATGATCGGCTGTGACATCCGCGATATGGATGAAGCCACCAAGAGCATCCTGATGAACAAGGATGTGCTGGCGATCAACCAGGATCCCGATTACAATCAGGCTTATGACTGCGGCGTGGAGACCGATCCCCGTCCTCAGCATGACCAGGATGCCCAGATCCGTTCCGGTGAGCATCCCATCTATGTCAGACATCTTGCCAACGGTGATATGGCTATCGGTTTCTTCAATCTTTCCGATCACCGATCCAATTACTGGAATACCCATCTCCTGATGGATCGCATCGGTCTGCCGGAATCCACCGGTAAGACCCTGGAAATGACAGAACTCTGGACCGGTGAAAAGAAGATCGTCACCAACGGTATGGTTTCCGAGATCATCGAGCCCCATGCCTGCAAGCTGTACCGTGCCCGCGTCATCGACAAAAAATATTGATCGTGTCCATGGACCAGACTATCTGTAAACAATGTCAAAAGCATCTGATCCCGGATGAGGTAGGATTGAACTACAAACTCATTTCCCGGGAATGCACGGAATTTCTCTGTATCCACTGTCTCTCTATAGCCTTTGGCGTTACCGAGGAAATCCTCCAAAACAAGATAAAGCAATATAAACGTCAGGGATGCCTGTTATTCACCCCTGAAGAAGAATAAAGGAGTAATCTATGAGTTCAAAATCCAATCAGCAGAAAGGCCGCATGATCTTCTACATCGGAGCCGGTGTCTTTATGGCGCTCCTGGTGGTCCTGATCGTGATCCTGATCGCCATGATCGTCAAGCAGAACCGTCCCTCCAACGGATCTGAGAAGCCTTCCACTCCCCCTGTGACCACAGAATCCTCGCTTCCGTCCTCCAAGAATGACAAGACCGAGACTTCCAAGGAAACCGCCAAGAACGAATCCTCCAAGACCGAGGAAAGCAGTGATTCCAATGAGTCCTCCACCCAGCCTGACACAGAAGAGAGTTCCAAGGATACTACGGAAGAATCCTCCGAGGCATCCGCTCCTTCCGGAGAACCTTTTACCGCCATGGAGACCGTCTCCAAGTCGAATGACGAGATCCACATGGGTATCCTGCAGCTGGTCAACAAGGAAGTCAAATATGAGTTCCTGGATGAATGGCTCACCCTGATGTATGATCTGGACGGCTATGGCTATTATCTCAGTGAGTATGACATTGAGATGGCAGAGCCTGCTGCCACCCATATGAACGATTTCCTGAATGCCTTCTATGATGAGACCGGCATCATGAACATCTATATGATGAATGGTTACCGTACTCCCGAGGATGCCGAGTTCCTGTTCCAGAGAAGTGCTGAGCAGAACGGTCTGGAGCATGCCATGATGTATGTCATGCGTGCGGGATACAGTGAGCATCATATCGGATGCTCCTCCGACCTTGGTCTGATCGAAGGCGGTCCCTACTTCGAGGCAGAAGAAGGATCCCCCTACTACTGGATCTATGACCATGCAGCGGATTACGGTTTCATCCTTCGTTATCCCGAGCACAAGGTAGAGATCACCGATATCGGTGCGGAGTCCTGGCACTTCCGTTATGTCAGCGTTCCCGTTGCTAACTATATGTACAAGAATGACCTCTGTCTGGAGGAGTTTGAAGAGGCGATCCGTTCCTACGGTGTATCCAATCCCCTTCTCATCGACGTAACTGCTGGTCCTGAGACCGGTTCCTACGCTGTCTACTACCAGGCAGGCACCAAGATCCAGGTTCCCGAGGATCTGGACTATGTCGTTTCCGGAAATAACATGGATGGATTCATTGTTGTAGCAAAGACCAAGTAATCTAACGCATGGATATAAAAATAAGTCCATTGACTCCTCCGCGGCTTTCTCACGTCGCTTTGGGATCAATGGACTTATTTTTTTACAGATTCTTTTGAATAAACTCAACAATAATCTTCCACAGTTCTACGCTCCAGAAGTTACCTTCGTGCTCGGCTCCTTCGATCTCCCAGGCGGTAACATCCACCCCGGCATCATAGAGGACATGGTACATCTCCACGCACTCTTCAAAAGAGACCACCGGATCACCGCTGCCGTGCAGCAGCAGGAAAGGAGGATACTCTTTTTCCGTATCCACCTTGGTCACAGGACTTAAGGAATCGAAGATCTCCGGCCACTTGGAAACATCCTCTCCGAAAACTGCCTTGTACTTTTCCTGTGCTTCAGGAAACTGATCCAAACCACGGAACGTGGTGCGTAAATTGGAGGGACCAAAGCAGCTGATGACCGCTTTGACAGCATCGCTCTGTCCTTCCCACTCCGTTGTCTCATATTGAGGGTCATCCCCTGTAAGACCTACCAGCTGGGCAATATTGCCGCCGGAGGAAGTTCCGAAGATCATGACTCTTGTAGGATCGATACCATACTTATCGGCATTGGCTCTTAAGAAACGGATCGCACACTTGATATCCACCAGATAGGAAGGAGGCAAAGCTCCTTCTGCCGTACTTCTGTGATCGCAGGTAGCCACCACATAGCCAAGGTGAGCCAGTTCAGAAAGACGGGGTATCTGCTTATTTCTTTTCGGAGTTGTCCATGCACTACCCTGTACAAATACCACCAGAGGAAGCTTCGGCTTCTCCGTGATCGACTCTACATCACAGCTCCAGGGGTAGATCAGATCCAGTTTCAGTTCCTTTTCCGTCATGGTGGAATAAGTGATCTCAGGGACCAGACGGAACATGTTCTCCTGAGTGGGATTCATGGGAAGTTTGTGGATAGGTGGATAGTTGTTCATAGAAACACCTCGCTTGTACATGTAGAGAAATGGGTTAAAAAATTCCCAGGGAAAGCAGCAGGACAACGATTCCAACGGGGATCGCCTCCATCAGGACAATAGGGAGCACCTTTTTCAGAGCCCATCCTGCCTGTTCCTGACATCCTGCCGTGGTCATTCCAAGATATACAGTGGAAGGACCTACTACGGTACCCATGGCACCACCGGCAGTCTGTGCAGCCACTAAGATCCAGGAAGGAATCATCAGGATCTCTGCGGCAGAAGCCTGGAAGGAACCAAAAAGAATGTTGGAAGAAGTGTTGGAGGAAGTAATGAAGGCTCCCAGAACACCTACCAGAGGAGAGGCCGCACCGTAGTAAACACCGGCCACATCCGCAACACCCTTTGCCAAGGTATAGATCATGCCGCTTCCTCGAAGGATCTGTGCCATGACCACCAGCAGCAAAAGGCCGATGGAGGTAGGTATGGTCTTCTTCAAAGTACGGCTCCAGATCACAGAAAGATCCTGCCACTTGGTCAGCTTCTTTCCCATAAAGGTGAACCAGGTAATGAGCACCGTCAGAAGCAGGATGAAGCTGGCGTGAGTAAAGATATGTAAGGGTCCGTAAGCCGTAGTCGCTGCATTGACGAAGCCTTTGGAGGTTGCCGTCTCAGGGAAGGTCCACTGAATGACCGGGGCGTACACGACCTTGTTGATAAAGGGAACCATCAGGATCAAAACGGAAACGCCTGCCAGAATAATAAAGGGGAAAATGGAATCCACAGGCTTCAGGCCGGCAGGAATTCCCGCATCTTTCTGAACGGTTTCTTTTTCCTTTTCTTTCATGATCTTGGAAGGAAGGCTCCATTCCTTGTTATACATACCCATTTTCAGAAGCAGCAAGGCAGCTCCCAGAGCAATCGTCGTTGGGATAAAACAAGCGATGGTGGAATTCAAAAATGCTACAGCCATCTGACCTGCTCCATGGATCACAGACATGATCAGAAGCAGCGGCAGCATATGGATAAAGGCTTTCTTGCCTCCATAGATAAAGCATACAGCGGAGGATCCCACCATATCCACAAACCAGAGAAAGGCTGCAGATAAAAGGATCAGCTGGGTGGTGTCGGTGATACCGGACTGCGCTACCGCAGCATCCCAGGCCATGGCGAATGTTCCGAAGGTATTTCCCCAGGCATGACCAAGCAGCGTTACGACTACTGCCCATCTGGGTTTGACTCCCAGGGCGATCAGGATCGGGGTACATACCGCGACAGGAACACCGAATCCGGTAATTCCCTGCAGGAAACTGGAGAACAGCCAAGCGAAGAACAGAACCCGGAACAGCTCATCCTTCATGACAGAGGTCGCTGTTTTCTGGATCATCTTAAAGGATCCGGTCACTTCCAGGATCTGATACAGGATAATGGCCGTCCAGATGACCAAAAGGATCGGAACCGCATTCCAGATGCCTTTCAGGATATTGACGCCGACACCAAGCCAGGTGTCACCGCCAACAAAGAGAGCGACAGGAATAGCGATCAGAGCCGCAATACCGGCTGCCTTATCGGTCTTTAAACCTACACCGCTCATTAAGATGAACAAAGTGGCAATGGGAAGGAGCGCTCCCAGCCAGGTCAAAACTGCGATCATATGATATTATTAATCTCCCGATACAAATGGAAACAGAATATGTCTTTATATATGAGACCCAACTCCTGTATTTAACTTCTGATAAGCTATCTTATCACAAGAACGATCTCCATGTCACGAGCAACCATCATCTCAGCAAAATATATTCCTTTTTGCCAAAAAGTGATATGATAGTGCTGAACACAAAGTCATCCACTAGCGTACAGAGCATTCTCGATAAGGAATGTCACGCTATCCACTTACTAAAGGAGACAACATGCTGATCCTTTGCAACATGGAAAACCATCCAGCAGTGCCTTTTCTGAAAATGTACTGCGCTGCCAATAAACAGGTACTGCATCACCTGACAAAAGAAGAATATAAAACGCCCTTAGGTATTCTTGCTTTCGGTAAACTGAATCCAATGTTTGCCCCACCCATTAGCCCTAAGGCAGATACTTCCGGAGATTTTTCTGAACCCATGCTGCTCTTTGCCGGCATGGATCAAGAAGCCGTTTCCTCTCTGATCGATCAGATGAACGCTCTCCATCTTCCCAAAATTCCTCTGAAAGCTGTCGTTACACCCATCAATGCCTCCTGGACAGCCCCCATGCTCTACGCTGCCCTTCTGGATGAGATCAAAGGATTCCCTCATAGATAAAAGGAGATAAAAAACATGATCTATATTAATGAAGAAAAGACCCTCTTCCACCTTTCCTGCTCTAACTTCAGTTATGTACTGGGCATCCATCAAGGTGAACTCTTAAACCTGTACTATGGCCCTTCTCTGATCAGTCCCGGCGTGGATCCTTCCACTATCGACCTTTCTTACCTGCTAAAATCCTGGCCCTCCGGCGCTTCCTTTGAACTGACCCGCCTTCCCTACGAAATGCCCTCTGTCGGCAGCGGCTGGTACGGGGAAAGTGCCATCAAAGCGCTGAATGATCAGGGAGATGACCTGACACAGCTTCGCTTTGAGGATGCCTCCATCCTTCCTTCTTTACCGGAGCTTCCCGGACTCCCTCATCTTCATGAGACGGAAGATGAAAAAGCGGAAACTCTGGCGATCACCTTGAAAGATGCCCTTACCGGCTTGAAGGTGACCTTACACTACAGCATCCTCTGTAATGCACTCCTTCGTAATACGGTCCTTACCAACGATGGTTCCAACCCTCTTACCCTGACCCACATGGCATCTGCTTCCACTCCCATCATCCTCCCCATGAGTTCCCACATGGATCTCATCCACTTAAAGGGTGCCTGGGGTAGAGAACGGCATCTGGTGCGCACCGATGCCGGACAGGCTATCTATAAAGTAGAAAGTCAGCGCGGTGCCTCTTCCCACGAAGAGAATCCTTTTATCGCTCTCTGCGAGACCACAGCTACAGAGGATCAGGGCATGGTCTACGCCATGAACCTGATCTACAGCGGCTCCTTTGACGCGATCTCTCAGCTGAAGGAAAACCGCACCATCCAACTGTCCATCGGTCTGAATCCTGAAACACATCGCTGGCTGCTGGTTCCAGGCGAGAGCTTTACCACGCCGCAAGCAGTCGAAGTCTTTTCCGATCATGGCTTAAACGGCATGTCCCATATCTTCCATCATCTTTACAGAGACCATCTGGGAAAGAGTGAGTGGATCCACAAGGAACGTCCCGTCCTTTTAAACAACTGGGAAGCCACCTATTTCAACTTTACCAAGGATAAGATCCTCCACTTGGCCGATGAAGCCAAGGAACTGGGCGTCGAACTGTTAGTCCTTGATGATGGATGGTTCGGCAAGCGTGACAATGACCGCTGTTCTCTCGGCGACTGGTATGTCAACAAGGGAAAACTACCTGATGGTCTTGCTCCTCTGGTAAACGAAGTCGTTGCCAAGGGTCTTCGCTTTGGTCTCTGGTTCGAACCAGAGATGATCTCTCCGGATTCTGATCTCTACCGTGCCCACGAGGACTGGTGTCTCCATGTAGATGGACGTGCCCGCACCGAGGGCCGTCACCAGCTGATGCTGGATCTCTCCAGAAAGGAAGTCCAGGATTATATCATCGGCTTCATGAAGGAGATCCTCTCCTCCTGTCCCATCAGCTATGTGAAATGGGACTACAACCGCAACATGACGGAGGCCTATTCCTGCAAACTACCTAAGGGACAGAAGTATGAGACCCAGCACCGTTATATGCTCGGTCTGTATCGAGTATTGGAAGAAGTCACCTCTTCCTTCCCCGAGGTCCTCTTTGAATCCTGTTCCGGTGGTGGTGGCCGTTTCGATGCCGGCATGCTCTACTACATGCCCCAGACCTGGACCAGTGACGACAGTGACGCCGCTGAGCGAATGAAGATCCAGTATGGCACCTCCCTTGTCTATCCTTCTTCTGCCATGGGTGCCCATATTTCCGCTGTTCCCAATCATCAGACCGGTCGTGTAACACCTATGAAGTCTCGAGGTGAGGTAGCTCTTGGCGGCAACTTTGGTCTGGAATTAGACCCGGGCATCCTTTCCCCTGAGGATAAGGAAATGGCCAAAGCCATGGTACAGAAAGTCAAGGAAGTCCGTCATCTGACTGCTAACGGCGTGTTTGATCGTCTGATCTCCCCCTTCGACTCCAACTTCTGTGCATGGCAGTTCTCCTCTGACAGCGAAGTCCTTCTGTTCTACGGACGTACTTTGTCCATTCCCAACTACATCCCCAGACGGGTCTATCTTCGTTCTCTGGATCCTGCCGGTATCTATGAAGATGAAAACGGCACCAGATATACCGGTGCCGTCTTGATGAATGCTGGTCTTCCCATGCAGTTTGAGCAAAGAGACTTTGATACAAAGACGCTGCTGTTTAAGAAGGTACAATAAGGAAATCAAAACAAATCATATCTCCATTTCCTTAGCGAACATTTTCATATATAATAGTTCCGTTCTATCCCTTTTGAAAGTTGAGGTCCTACCATGAAAACTGTTGGAATTCTTGCCTCTTATCTTACGGAGGCTCACAAGGTCCTTCTGGCTGAAACAGCCGAGAAGACCGGATATACCATTCGCTATTTTACCGATGCCAATGATGCAGCTGCCAACATGGGCGACTGCGAGGTACTGTATGGCTACATTCCTGCTCCCCTGATCAAGAATGCTACCTCACTCAAGTGGCTGCACACCGGTTCTGCCGGCGTTGATGCCTACCTGCCTGACAGTGTCTATCCCAATACCGATGTCATTCTTTCCAATTCCAGCGGATCCTATGGTGTCACCATTTCCGAGCATATGATCATGACGGTTCTGATGCTGATGCGCCGTATGGTTGGTTATCAGGAAGAGATCAAGAATCAGGAATGGGGTTCTCTTGGAACTATCCGCTCCATTCTCGGTTCCAAGTTCGTTATCCTTGGTACCGGTGATATCGGAACCGAATTTGCCCGCCGTGTCAAGGCAATGGGTGCCGGCGAGGTCATTGGTGTCCGCCGTACTCTTAAAGAAGCGGATCCCGCTTTTGATAAGGTTGTTACCAATGAATCTCTGAAGGAAGTTGTTGCTGATGCCGACGTCGTAGCTCTGGCACTTCCCGGTACTCCCGCAACTACCGGTATCCTGTCCAAGGAGATCATTGATGCACTTCCCAAGAAGGCACTTGTCCTGAATGTTGGCCGCGGAAGCGCTATCGATCAGGATGCTTTGATCGATGCCCTGAACGAAGAGCGCATTGCCGGTGCTGCACTGGATGTTATGGTTCCCGAACCTCTGACCAAGGGTCATCCTCTGTTCTATGCAAAGAACTGCATCCTGACTCCTCACTGCTCCGGTACCATGACCCTGGGACATACCTGCGATGTCAATGTAGAGACCTTCTGCCGCAATCTGATCGCTTATGCCAACGGCGAAGAGATGGAAAATATTGTTGATCGAAAGATCGGTTATTAAGTTTCAGTATATATAAAAAAGGACCAATAGATCCTTTCTCACGTCCTCGCCCTGCGGGCTGCGGATTGATTCGAAAGGAAGCTATTGGTCCTTTTTTATATATGAAAGCTTAATGGGGAGCGTCTCAACGATGATATCTTCTTTTCTCGCTGTTTTCCTTCGAGTCTGCTGAGCTGTACTTTCCCATTTTGAGAAACAAAAAGAGCCACCGAATCTCCTTCTGAAACAATCCACAGGCTTTATGCCGAGGACGTTGAAGAAGGACTTCGGTGGCTCTCTTTAGTTTTTACTTTGCAATTACAGCTCAACAGCCTCGAAGGTGTTGTTCTCAGTCTCGCCCATAGCTTCCAGCAGGTTCATAGCCTTGGTGATGTCAGCCTGACGAGAGAAGGTCTTAGCCTCTGCTGCGTCGAAGGTGTTGTTGAAATGTCCATCAGCCTTCTTAACGGTCATAACATAACCGGTCTCACCGCTGTACTTGTTGGTCCACTTGATTACTTTACTCATGATTTTTTCTCCTTTTAAATCTGACATATTCTATATTTTTATTGTTTTTCCGTCAGCAAGGTGGAAAAATACCATTTTCTTTGCTAATTGTCAACTTAATTGGACCATTTTCTGCCTTTTGTCGCATTTCCTTTGAAGCTTATGCAGGAAAATGTGCATTTTGCCATGGGATTTGACCCTTTAGTTTCCTTCATTAATGACCAGTTTCTCCCCATCGTAATCAATGACCAGATGGGTTTCAGGAGCCAGATCGCCGGCAATGATCTTTCTTGCCAGCAGGGTTTCGATACGGGACTGGATAAATCTCTTCAACGGCCGAGCTCCATAAAGAGGATCATATCCACCCTCCACAACATACTCTCTGGCGGCAGGTGTCAGTTCCATACTCAACTGCTTATCTTTCAGACGCTTCTGCAGATCCTTCATCTGAAGGTCAACGATCTTGTCGATGTTCTCTTTTGTCAGAGGCTTATAAAAGACAGTCTCGTCGATTCGATTCAGGAATTCAGGACGGAAATGCTGCTTCAAGAGCATTTCTACTTCCTTTCTTCCTTCTTCACTGATCTCTCCGGTCGTTTCGTCCATTCCTTCCAGGATTGCCTGAGAGCCAAGGTTAGAGGTCAGGATGATGATGGTGTTCTTAAAGTCTACAGTACGTCCCTGGGAATCCGTAATGCGTCCGTCATCCAAAACCTGCAGCAGGATGTTGAAGACATCCGGATGGGCCTTCTCGACCTCATCGAACAGAATAACACTGTAGGGACTGCGTCTGACTGCTTCTGTCAGCTGACCGCCTTCATCGTAACCTACATATCCGGGAGGCGCTCCGATCAGACGGGATACGGAATATTTCTCCATATACTCCGACATATCGATACGGACCATATTTTTCTCATTGTCAAAGAGGGCTTCCGCCAGAGCCTTAGCCAGCTCGGTCTTACCAACACCGGTGGGACCCATGAACAGGAAGGAACCGATAGGACGATTCGGATCCTTGATACCGGCACGGGATCTGAGGATCGCATCGGCTACCTTCTGGACAGCCTCATCCTGACCCACGACTCTTAAGTGCAGCTGATCATCCAGATGCAGGAGCTTTGCTCTTTCACTTTCCACCAGTCGGCTGACGGGTACACCGGTCCAACGTCCGACGATCTTGGCGATCTCTTCTTCTGTCACCGTATCTCTCAAAAGAGCGGTACCCTTCTTTCCTTCCTCACTTTCAGCAGCCTCCAGTTCCTTCTGCAGCTGAGGCAGCTTTCCATAACGAAGTTCCCCTGCTTTGTTGAGATCGTTGCTCTGGTAAGCCTTTTCATATTCGATCTGTACCTGTTCGATCTCTTCTCTCAGGGCCTGTACCTTACCGATGGAGCTCTTTTCATTATCCCACTTTGCCTTCAGGACATTGAAATGATCCTGCTCCTCCGCCAGACTCTTTCGGATCTGTTCCAGTCTTTCAATGGACAGCTTATCCGTCTCCTTTTCCAGAGACTTCTCTTCGATCTGCATTTCCATAATACGGCGGTTGATCTCATCCAGTTCCGTGGGCATGGAGTTCAGTTCCGTCTTAATGGTAGCGCAGGCTTCATCCACCAGATCGATGGCCTTATCCGGAAGGAATCGGTCGGTAATATAACGATTGGAAAGGGTAGCTGCTGCGATCAGAGCCGCATCTTGGATCTTAACACCATGGAAGACCTGATATCGTTCCTTCAGTCCGCGAAGGATGGTAATGGTATCCTCTACTGTAGGCTCCTTGACCAGGACAGGCTGGAAACGGCGTTCCAGAGCAGCATCCTTTTCAATATACTGTCTGTACTCATTCAGGGTGGTTGCACCGATGCAGTGCAGTTCACCTCTTGCCAGCATGGGCTTAAGCAGGTTGCCTGCATCCATGGAACCCTCAGTCTTTCCTGCACCGACGATGGTGTGAAGTTCATCGATAAATAGGATCGTCTCTCCGTTGGAACTTTTTACTTCATTCAGGACAGCCTTCAGTCTTTCTTCGAATTCACCGCGGTACTTTGCACCGGCGATCAATGCACCCATGTCCAGAGAGAACAGTTTTCGGTCCTTAAGGCTTTCCGGTACATCACCGTCTGCGATGCGCTGTGCCAAGCCCTCAGCAATCGCTGTCTTACCGACACCGGGTTCACCGATCAGACAGGGATTATTCTTTGTCTTTCGGGACAGGATACGGATCACATTGCGGATCTCTTCGTCTCTTCCGATCACAGGATCCAGTTTCTTCGCCTTGGCTTTCGCTACCAGATCCGTTCCATATTTCTTCAGGGCATTGTAGGTCTCTTCCGGATTATCGTTAGTGATACGGACAGAGCCTCTTACCTTCTGCAGTGCCTTCAGGAAATCCTGTACACTGAGGCCATAGTTGGCCATGACACCTCTGACCTCATCGGAAGGGCGCATGAAGATTCCCAGCATCAGATGCTCTACGGAGATAAAGTCATCTTTCATCTGATCTGCCTGCTTTTCCGCTTCGTTCAGTGCATCGTCCACTTTCTGGTCGATATAGATATTACCGGCTGCTCTGCTTCCTCCCGTAATCTTGGGAAGAGCCTCCAGTTTCTGCTCCAGTTCTTCTGCGACCACACCGCTGACGGTACCCATGGTCTCGAAGAGCAGCGGGATCAGTCCCTCTTCCTGCTGCAAAAGTGCCAGAAAGATGTGTTCCTGGCGGAGTTCCTGATGATGATATTCCTGTGCGATCTTCTGAGCACCACGGATCGCATCCATACTTTTCTGTGTCAGTTTTTCAGTATCCATTTTATTGTCCTCTCTTTCGCTTTCATTATCTTGTTGATTCACAAGGTCTTTTCGCTAATGACTTAAAACCCTCTGTAAGCCCTCTGGATCTCCCTGATCGCTGCCTTGGGAACGGTCTCTTCCATGATGTTGGCAGTGGTGATCTCCTTGAAGAAGTTGTTGAGTCCTCCATCGATGGCCTGGATATACGAGGCGATCCTTCCTCCGAAGGCTTCAATGGTTAAAGGCTCCTTGGGGAAAGGAAGCTTTCTGGCATACCGGGCAGATTCGATCTGCCAGAGCTTTTTCTCCTCCCCCTCCAGCTCCTGCCACAAACGGAAGAAACAATCCATATATTCGATCAGGGTACGATTGGTGGTCCGAAGCTGAATACGGAGAAACAGTTCCTCTTCCTCTCCGTTAAGGCGTCTTTCAATACTGTATCGTACCGTTGGGTTATATTTATAGTTCAGTGCAGAGCGCAATGACATCATGGAGCCGGAGGGCTGTACCATCATCTGGAAGCTTCCGGATCTGGTCAGCAGACTTTCGATCTCTCCAAACATCTGACGGATCCTTTTTTCAGGAGTCTCCAGACCGGCATATTCCGCCAGGATCCGATCGATCATATTGCTGCGGCTGGTGCCCGCTCTGTAGGCGGCTCGGTCGATGGCATTTACTACATCGTCGCTCAACACTAAAGAATACACACTTTTTGCCATAGCACCTCTCCTTTCTGTTTATGGCTGAATTATAGATTCACTCTCATAATTTGTCAATCGTTTTATATAATACAAATAACGAATTATTATTTTGTTCACAAATTCAGATGATGACCTCTCCGCATAGATAAAGGATTCTATGGTATAATGGAAGGACTCTCCCCGTTCCATGGGGTACCAAGGAGCTTCTATGTCGATCAACCAACGATTTGCGAAATATATCTCTCAGAATGTCATGGGCATGCTGGGAATGTCTGCCTATATCCTGGCGGATACCTTCTTTCTTGCCAGGGCTGCCGGGGCCAACGGCCTGACAGCTGTAAACCTGGCACTTCCGATCTACAGTCTCATCGATGCCATTGCCATCACTGTGAGCGTCGGCAGCGCGATCCGATTCAATATCGCCACTGCCAGAGGGGAAGAATCCGCCCACCGCTATTTTACCAATGCGATCTACTTTGACCTGATGATCGGAATGATCTTTTTCCTCATCGGTCTGACCCATTCCGATGACGTTCTTCGGTTAATGGGTGCGGATGACACCATTGTCTTGGTAGGTCATGGCTATATGAAGACCGTGCTGCTCTTCGCGCCTGGTTTTGCCACCAGTTTTGCCATTTCTTCCTTTATCCGCAATGACCATAATCCCGGTATCTGTATGATCAGTATGCTGATCAGCAGTATTTTTAATATCGTCATGGACTATGTGTTCATGTTTCCCCTGAAGATGGGGATCACGGGTGCCGCCCTGGCAACGGGCATGTCCCCCATCTTAGGCATGCTGATCAACTGTTCTCATTTCTTCACCAAGAAAAATAAGATCCGCCTGCAGTTTTCTTTGCCTTCTCCCAAGTTGATGCTCCATGGAGGCCAGTTAGGTATCTCTGCCGGTGTATCGGAGATCACCTCCGGACTCACAACGACAGTCTTTAATTATCTGACCCTCTGGACTGCGGGCAATGTGGGTGTAGCGGCTTACAGCGTAGTCGCGAACTATGCCCTGATCGCTTCTTCCATCTTTAACGGTATCGCTCAGGGTGCACAGCCTTTGATCAGTGAATACTATGCCAAAGGGGATGAAAGTTCCGTGAAACATCTGTTCCGGCTCTCCAATCTGACCAGTATCGGCACCGCACTTGTTCTCATCGGATTTGTCTATCTCTGCACCTCTCCTTTGGTAGCTCTTTTCAATGCAGAGGGTAATGTTCTCATGGGACAATATGCTTTCACGGGCATGCGTATCTATTTCATCGGATACCTCTTTGCCGGCTGCAATGTGATCGGTACAGGATATCTGAGTGCCACGGAGAAGGCAAAAGCTTCGTTTATGGCTTCTCTCTTGAGAGGCTTTGTCATCCTGGTGCTCGTAGCTATCCTGCTCTCGATCCTCTTTGGCTTAAACGGTGTCTGGATCGCCTTCCCGGTGGCTGAACTTCTTTCTCTCGGCGTGATCCTTCTCTTTGCGAAAAGTTCACGGATTGGAAACTTGAAAGCATAGTTTACGGATGCTAAAATGAATTGATTCTGTATACATAAAAATAATGTAATCATATAGAAAGAAAAACTGCGGATCCCCTTTAGGGTTTCGCCAAGGAGACTGTTTTGAGTTTGACATTGATTCGTGAGATCGGTCAGTCCTCCCAGCTGTTCCAGCCGCTGACTGACCTGGATATGACTAAGATCCTGACCCACGTAGACCCTCGCATGAACGAGAAAAAGGCTATTGCCTTTGCTGAAAAGTATTTCAGCGGCAATGCTGACGAACTTCGTCTTCGTCTGGATGTTCTGACCGAGCTGAAGACCCTGACAACCGCAGCCAAGCTGCAGGAAGCCATCGATGCTCTGGAAGCGATCGCCCAGGAGATGGAGTCCTTAAAGACCGCCGTCACCAAACTGAGTGACACGATCTTTACCGAGCGCTATATCGCTGCTTATGTCCATGCCATCAAGGTATGGAATGCACTGCTCGATCCTTCTGAGAAGCCCGAGGACACCTCTTTATTTGGTACCTCCGAGCGCCTCCAGGAACTGCGCCGTTTCTTTAAGGAGCGTATGAGTGAGCCATTGTTTACTCAGTGTGAAAATGCCCTTCAGGAGATGGACGAGGTCATGCCTCTTCCCCGATATGTCAACCTGGCAATGAATCTCCGCGAGGATGGTTATCCTCTGGAAATGGGTGTCCTGAATACGGAAGGTCATATCGATCTGAGAGATCCCTCCGCTACGGTGGATGAACCCTTAAACGCTTTCCTCAGCGCTACTTCTACCAAGGATGTCTCCCGCTCCGTCGGTCCCGAGTTTACCTACAACCGCGGAATCTACGGTTCCCATTTTGATGAATATATCGCTCAGACTCTGGAGCATGAATGGAAAGGTAAGATCGCCAAAGCAAGCCGTATCCTGGATAAGATCAAACTGACGGCTGTGGAAGATATGCTTACTTTCCGCGAGCCCATGAGCTTCTATCAGGTGGCACTTCTGTGCGCGGAAGCCTTTGAGTCTCTTGGCTATTCTCTGTGCCGTCCCGTTTCCATGGAGCATTCCTCCCTGGAGATCCGCGGTGCTCTGTATCCTGATTTTATCCTGCACCACGAAGGTATCCAGGGCAATGACCTGACCCTGCGCAAAGGCAACGCCGTGATCATTACCGGTCCTAACCATTCCGGTAAGACTTCCTATCTGAAGACCATCGGCCAATGCTACATGCTGGCACAGCTGGGCTTCTGCGTTCCCGCAGAGGCCATGGTCTTTGAGCCTGTCCACAATATCTTCTCTCTGTTCTCTGCCGGTGAGGATTCTTCTATGACCGCTTCCCGAATGGGTGTCGAGGTCAAGAAACTGACAGAGATCTTAAAGACAGCCACCGCCTCCGATCTGATCCTCTTAAATGAGCCTATGACCAGTACCAATCCCGTAGAGGCTGTCTCCATCTGTTCTGATCTGACCCGCCATTTCCTGGAGGTCGGTGCGACCCATCTTCTGGTTACCCACCTTTACGATATCTACTATCTCCTGAAGGCACAGCTGAAGAGTGATCTTCTTGCCCGTATGGAGAGTCTGATCACCCAGTCTCACTATGACGAAGTCGAGGGCCATATGGTCCACAGTTATCGACTGATCGCCCATGAGCCTCTGGGCAACAGTTATGCCCGTGAGACCGCTCAGGCTTACGGTATTACTCTGGATGCCATGATCAGTGACAAAGCGCTTCTTTCCGAAGCCGAGCGTTACTGTGATGCGTACAATAAAGATTCTGTTTACGAAGGAGATGATTCCGATGGGATTTCTGACAACAACGGACGTTAACAAAAACGCGACCCGTCTGGAAATGACTCCCCAGGCACAGACGGATCTGATGCTGGATAGTTATTTAGGCCGCATCTTCGAGTCACATCACGGTTCCCACGCACTGGATTGGACACAGTTTCTGACCACGGATGTGGAAGACCTTCTGTTCCGCCGTGAAGTTCTGACAGAGCTGGAAGCTGATCCCCATCTGGTAGAGAGTATCAATGCGGTCTGCAAGACTATCTCCCAGATCCACCAGCTGCAGGATGTTCCGGTATCCGATGAATTCTATGCCGAGAGTATCCGTGAATTTTCCGTACTGCAGCTTTCTTTCAGCACCATGTCCGCCTTGTCTGAAGAGCTGAAGGAAAAGATCGCCCAGGGCAAGCTCTCTTCCCGTGGTCTTATCAAGCTTTCCGAAATGATCGATGCCAAGGTATCCACCAATTTCACCGCTGATTTCCAGAAACAGTGGGAGCGTTACTGCGGTGGCTTAGAACAGCTGGGCAGTTTCAAGATCCGTTTCACCATGGATGGAAGACTTCGTACCTTAGGTGCTGCGCTTATCAGCATCGATAAGGAAAAATATGTGAAGGGACTTCTTTCCTCCCATGTCATGAAGGAGAACCGCCATGCTCAAAAGCCCATGGATCTTTCTCCTCTGAAGGATATGAAGACTCCCACCGAGGAACTTGTCCGTGTACAGCTTTCCAACAACCAGAAGGAATTCACCCGTACACTGAACCGTATTACCGGTGATCTTGAAGATCTGTATCAGGATCTGTCCTTCTATCTGGGTGCCCTTCTGTACTTAAAGCAGATGAAGCTCACCAAGACACCGGTCTGCTATCCTTCCATCAGGCCCATCGAGGATAAAGCCTTCACGGTTAAAAATATGTATAATCCCATCCTTTCCGTTTTCAAAAAGGGTGGTACCATCCCGAACGATATCGCTTTCAAGGAAGGCGGTGAGATCCTGGTGCTTACCGGTATCAACCAGGGTGGTAAAACAACGTTCCTGCGCTCTGTTGGTGTAACCCAGGCGATCTTCCAGCTGGGATGGCCCGTAGCCTGCGAAGAGGCAACCCTCTCTCCCGTAGATAAGATCGTTACCGTATTCTCCCACGAAGAGAACACCAACCTGCAGCATGGTAAATTAGGTCAGGAGCTGAAGACCGTTCGTCTTGGTCTGGATCAGGCGACGGCGGATAGTCTTCTTCTTTGCAACGAGCCTATTACAGGTACCTCTCCCATGGAGAACCTGTTCTTAAGCCGCGAAGTCCTCTCTGCCTGCAAACTGCAGGGCTATAAGGGCATCTGGGTCACTCATATCTATGATCTGGCCAGCGGCGCAGAGGATATGAACAAAGAACTGGGCGGCAGCACTGTCAGCAGTATCATCGCCGTTGCCACCGGCACCGGTGCGGATGTCGCTGCCAGCTACCACATCGAACGTGGTCAGCCTCAGTTCACCAGTTATGCTAAGGAAGTACTCCACAAGGAGACCGGAGTTTTCTGATCTTCTTATCGGATATGTAAAACTAGGAGGTTTTGGTTATGAACATTGAGACCAGGATCCTTTCCTCTCTGGAAAAGGTATTTCCCGCAGAGGCTCCCAAGCCCCTGACTCAACCCTTGACTTTTCTGAAGGGTGAGATCGCTTCCTTCCAGGTTGCTGTCGCTCCCGATCACCAGCCCCATCATTTCGGTCGTCTCTCCATGAAAGTGGAAGTTACCTCTGACCTGCCTGTTACTGTCAATCAGGTCGGTTATATTCCGGTAACTCTTCCCTATTTCAACAACGAAGACAGCCGTTATCTGAAGAATGAGCCTGGTATGTTCCCCGATCCTCTGATGCCTCCTGTCGATGGTATCTATACCATCCCTACCGGACGTTGGACATCGTTCTTCTTCCAGGTAGATACAGACAACGCTGCTGCCGGCGAGCATAAGATCAATGTAAACTTTATTCCCAGCGGTGACGGCGAGGGTACTTATCCTCCTTTTAGTGCGGAGACCTCCATCACTGTCATGAAAGCCGCTATCCCCCATCAGAAGCTGGTCTATACTGCCTGGTTCCATACGGACTGTCTGGCAGATTTCTACAAAGTCCCCGTGTTCTCCGAGGAGCACTGGTCTATCGTTAAGGAACAGGCTAAGGCTGCCCGTAAATATGGTCAGAATATGATCCTTGTTCCCATGTTCACTCCCCCTCTGGATACCCAGATCGGCGGAGAGAGAACCACCGTTCAGACTGTCGGTGTTACCGTGAACGGCAGCATGAAAGATCCTGCTTCCTACAGCTTCGATTTCACTTTATTTGATCGTTTCATTGCTACTGCCCGTGAGGCCGGCATGGAATACTTCGAACTGAGCCACCTGTTCACTCAGTGGGGCGGCAAGGCATGTCCCAAGGTCATGGCTACCATCGACGGAGAGTATAAGCGCATCTTCGGTTGGGATGTTGAGTCCACTTCCGATGAGTACAAGGCTTTCCTTACCGCTTACCTTCCCCTTCTGGTCAAGCATATCGATACACTGAATATGCGTGGCTGCACCTACTTCCATCTGACCGATGAGCCCCATGGTGATCATCTGCCTCAGTACCTGAGACTGAAGAACATCGTTCAGCCTTTGATCGATGGATATCCCCTCATGGATGCCCTGAGTGATTACGATTACTACTACTCCGGTGTCAGTGAGATCCCGGTAGTCTGTACTTCTGCTCTGGCTCCTTTCCTGGAGGGCAAGCGTCCTGAAGAATTCTGGGTCTACTATTGCTGCGGACAGGGAACCGATAATCTCTCCAACCGCTTTATGAATATGCCCGGCTATCGTACCCGTGTCCTTGGTCTTCAGATGTACGAAGAGGATGTGGACGGATTCCTTCAGTGGGGTCTGAATTTCTACAATTCCCGTCAGTCTCTGCGCCATATCAATCCCTTCCAGGTAACGGACGGTGACGGTGCATGGCCTGCAGGCGATCCCTTTGTTCTCTATCCCGGAGAAGACGGCAAGCCCATCATCTCCCAGCGTCTGATCCATTTCAACGAAGGTCTGCAGGACCAGAGAGCATTACAGCTTCTGGAATCCCTGACCGATCGTGAGCATGTGAAAGCACTCATGCTGGAAGTCATCGGCAGTGAGATCACCTTCAATGATTATCCTACCGGTGAAGATTTTGAGCTGAAACTGAGAAATAAAGTCAACGAAGAGATCGATGCGTTGAACTAAGATATTGCTCGTAAATAAAAGTCCCCCGACGTCAAAGAGTGTAACATTCTTTGATGTCGGGGGCTTCATTTTTGGGGAAAACTAATTCATAGGCGGGTAAAATCCTAACTCCCAAATGGACTAACGCTGTATTTTATATTGTCTATCATCAATTGTAACCATCCAAAGTTCAATTTGTCCTTCGTTCCTGCGGTACTGATAACTTGCCCCGTTTCCACCATCCCAGAACACTAGAACCGTGCCATCTGCGTCCTGCAATGAATACTCATTAGTTATATAGATAAGCGAACAAGTATTTTCGAAGAAGAACCATTCACCATCATATTGAGTACTAGTCCACGAATAACTTGCATTGCTTAATAATTCTTCAGGATGAACTGGTGCTTGTTGTATAATCTGATTGTACGTTTGAACATGCTCAATCCAGACAAAGATCTCTCCGATACAATATCCCATCAGCAATACCAGTATTACTTTTACAACAAAACATTGATATATCTTCTTTACCATGGCCAAAATCCATTCAAATTCAATGCATAGTTATAAGCATTCGCTGAATCACTGGCAATCGTTGCTGCCGGAAACAATTCATTACATGTTCCCGGTTTTTCTCCCCATTGATATCCGTTTCCCTGATTACTAACAGTATAATAGTCATAACACCATTCTGATGATGTTGTTACCCACGCATTATATACTGTCGTATCATACACTTGCCCATATCTGTATCTATAGGAATAAGCATCCTTTACTCGAGTTACAGTCGCATCCCACGGAAATGTTGAGACGCTCGATGCAAGCCCAAGGATATTCAGCAATGATGCTGGATCTATCCAAAGAGTGGCAGCTGCAACTACTATAGATGCTCCAGCCAAAAATGTTCCCATTCTGCTTCCTGATTCCACATAATTATTTCTATCATCACGGACGATAACTGTTTTCTGAGTACGCAGATATGAACAATAAAACGATGTTGTTAACAATTGATATCCACTTCGGACAGGATATTTATTTATCAGATCAGTCAATCCTATCCTAAAAGATCGAGACGCAGCTTTACTATCCTGCTGAGAACTCTCAGGAAGACGTTCATAATATACAACTTCATTATACACCTGCTCTTTATATCCTAATTTAGTAAGCATTGCGATCTTCTCATCATCAGAATAGCCATTACTATTCATTAGTATATAATTAAGCTGTTGTATAGTATCTTCCGGAGTCACAAATTCTACTGCAGTTTCCTGTCTTGAATGCTCTAAAACTTCTCCTTCTTTCGAAACCATTTCATATATCACACATTCTCCTGTATTGAATGCAAATTCAATTGTTTCATCCTCCAATGTATTATAACACACAAAAATATCCTCCATCCAAAAACAATCTTCCTTAGGATATTCGAGAACTTCCTGTCGTATTATTTCAGACAAATCATTTTCCTACCATTTTGATACATCAAGGGCTGATATAGACGACAATACTGTTGTTAAACTTAAAAAGACCGCTAATACAGAATTTGGCGTGACACTTTCCTCCTCTATCTATTGTAGATAAAACACATACTGATTTGTATCAGTTATACAATAGGATTCCCGCTCTCTTTGTAATCCTTATTGTCTATAACCGATACTAGTCTGCTAATATCAATTTGTAAATAACTCTCAAGTCATATTCTATAAACTTATATGTTATAATAGTATTCAGAACAGAGAAGCTGAACAAAGCATATCCAGAAAGAGAAGATGAGAGATGAACTTATATCAACTAGAAATCTTTACAATAATATACGAAAAGCAAAGTATCTCCGAGGCAGCTCTCTTCCTACAGCTTGAGCCCTCTTCATTATCTCGGACACTTAAGACCCTCGAAAAAGAACTTAATCGAGCTTTGTTTAATCGATATCACCATAGTATTGTCCCTACCGAAGATGGTGATACATTATACTTTTCTGGAAAGACCATCCTTGAAATGGTCGAAAAAACTCAAAAGCAAATTACTAACCACAAACTGGTGGTGAAAATAGGATGCACTTCAACTATAGGTACATTTATCCTTCCTCCGATAATTCGTGAAATTACACCCCAGTTCTCGGAAATTAACATCAATCTCGTCGTTGATTCTCAAGAAAATATTTCCAGGTTAGTCTCACTCGGTCTCATCGATTTTGCATTAATTGAGGATGGGATAGTTTATCAAAAAGAACTCAAGTATCAAGTTGTTGGAGGAGATTGCCTCATTCCTATCATGTCTTCATATAGCAATCAGCGAAATGCTAATTATTCTCTTGCTGAATTTGCAAAATTTCCAATTATCACGCGAGAACAAGGAAGCAGCGGTCGAAAACATCTCGAAACTTTGTTTTTTCAACACAAGTCTATGCTTTCACCTGTCGCTGAGTGTTCCTCGACTTTGTCTATTATTGAACTGGTCCGAAATGATTTTGGGGTATCTCTAATTCCTGAATCCTATGCCAAGCAATATATAAATCAGGGTTTCTTATCGACATGTAGAATTATTGATGATAAGATGTCTAGAAATTTCTATTTTGTAACCAATCCCCTCAAAGTTATAGATAATCACACAAAAGCAATTATCGATATCCTGTTAACTAAACTCCGTGATCCGTAAAGCTTCTTGTGCGTCTATTTGAAAACTCAAATATTCTTCCACCCCTGCTCGAGATGGATCACTTCGTTTCTTCTGGCACTCTCTTCTCCGATCATGGAGATCACGAAGGCTTCATAGGCTTCATCGATAGAAGGATTTCCGGGTGTGTCATTTTCGATCATATCGATCAGGGTCCTGATCTGTGCATACATATCTTTGTACTTGGCAGGTGAATTGATGGTCGTATAATTACCGGAATCAGACGTATACAGGTCGATCTTATCTCCCTCCTCGTGGTCATGGGGACGATAATCATTCAGTACGATCCGGATTCGTCCGGCGGTTCCGATGAATTCCTTCAGATTCTGAGATGCCAGATTATCGCACCAACCTGCCTCATAGTAGGCGCTTCCTCCGTTGGAGAGCTTCATACATAGGATACCATGATCAAAGGGTACTCCTTCCTTGTGATCGACATCCGTTCCCATGCAGTAGACTGATTCCACTTCCAGACCGGTAAACCAGCGCAGCACATCGATATAATGTACTCCGCAATCCACAACAGGCGGACAATCCTGCAGTAGTCTGGTATAGCGTCCTTTATTCATGATATGGTGGTTCTGGACCATGCGTACCAGTCGTACATCACCGATGGCACCCTGAGCGATCAGTTCTCTTGCTTTCTGATAAGTCTCATTATGACGAAGGATGTGCGCGATCAGGATCTTCGTATCCGCTTTCGTTGCCACCTGATAGAATTCCTTCGCCGCTTCAAAGTTCGCCTCGGTCATGGGCTTTTCACAGAGTACATGTTTACCAGCGGCAATACAGTCCTTCAGGATCTCCAGATGGGAACCGGCATAGGTAGCAATGATCACGATATCCACATCCTCTCGCTGGATCATCTTATGATAATCTACCGCATAGGCATCGACACCGTATTTTCTCGCAAAGAGTCTGGCGGTTTCCTCATTCAAATCGACCACACCGACCATACGGATATCCTCTCGGAAATAGATGTCACTGATGTGTGCCTCTCCGATATGACCACAACCGATCAGCACAACCCCATATACTTTTCCCATATAATGACTCATGAAATGCCTCTTATCTACTGACTTACTTCTTTCATAATACTACATCTTGCAGATGTATTATCCGAACGCACGGATGTCATTCTATCACACCATTCCTTTGAAATGCAAGTCCATTTATGTCCTGTTTCCCGCAGTTTTCCGTTTTTCTAAAATTAGTTTAATAACTTGGGGGCATCGTATATTTCCCCTCTTTCTCTGACAATTTTTGCAAAAAATATCGCATGACCTTTCGATCATGCGATACTCTTTATTTGATTCGATTGTCCTTATTCAGCGTTGATCGCTGTAAGGGCCTCACGGATGGCATCGATGTAGCTGACACCGGTAGCAAACCAGGTATCATCACC
>JAZUIK010000224.1:0-10731 GCA_045642205.1 Bianqueaceae bacterium | reverse complement strand
TGATCATTAGTGATTGTTAGAACAGGGACATCTGGTCCGTCTCGGGCATATCACCAAAGACACCCAGTTCCTTCATCTTGTCTGCCAGGGTACGACTGACTTTGGTCCTCTCGACGAAATCCGAGATGGTACCGAAGGGCGCCTCATTGCGGGCTTCCACGATGGACTGTGCTGCGGTCTGTCCCATGCCGCTGATGGTATCGTAGGGAGGCAGGAGTTTTCCGTCGATGACCTGGAACTTATGGGAATCCGAAGTTTCCAGATTCATGGGCAGGAACTGACATCCTCTGGCATAGAACTCTACGATCAGCTCCAGCAGCGTATGGATCTCCTTGTCCTTTGCGGTGGTCTCATCCATGGACTTGGCCTCGATGGCTTCCTTGGCTTTTCTGGCGACCGCTTCACCCATGGCCATCTTCTCATAATCAAAGCTGTCAGCTCGGATCGTGAAGAAAGCCGCATAGTAATATTCCTTATAATGGACCTTATAGTAGGCGATACGAAGGGACATGGTAACATAAGCCGCCGCGTGTCCCTTGGGGAACAGATACTGGATCTTCTTACAGGATTCCAGATACCAGGGCTCGATACCATGGGCTACCATATGCTCGATATGTTCCGGTTTCAGACCACCGGACTTCTTACCCTTACGGACGATCTCCATGATCTTAAAGGACTCCAGCTTATCCATACCCAGATGGATCAAGTCGATCATGATATCCTCACGGGTACAGATACACTCGGAAATGGAAGCGATGCCGTTGGCAACGATATCCTTTGCATTATTGTTCCATACGTCGGTACCGTGGGACAGTCCGGAAATTCGGCACAGATCCGAGAAGTTCTTCGGCTGAGTATCCACCAGCATCTGACGAACGAAATGGGTACCGAACTCGGAGATACCAAAGGTACCTACCGGGGAATCGATCTGTTCAGGGGTAACACCCAGCGACTTGGTGGAATGGAACAGTTCCATAACATCCGGGTCGTCGATGGGAACCTCCGTAGCGACCGTATGGGTCATATCCTCCAGCATTCGGATCATGGTGGGATCATCATGACCCAGGATATCCAGCTTCAAAAGTCGGCCGTGGAGCTGGTTGTAATCGTAATGGGTCGTAACGATGGGCGTGGTCGTATCGTTCGCAGGATGCTGGATGGGTGTAAATTCATATACACTTCGGTCCGTGGGAACGATAACCTGTCCGCCGGGATGCTGTCCGGTTGTTCTCTTAACATCCAGACATCCGGCTACCAGGAAGTTGATCTGGGCATTGGACATGGTCTTGCCCTTCTCATCCAGATAATGCTTGACCAGGCCGTAGGCAGTCTTATCTGCCAGACCACCCATGGTTCCCGCACGGAATACATGTCCCTCACCGAACATCTCTTCAACGTAGGCATGGGCTCTGGGCTGGTATTCACCGGAGAAGTTAAGGTCGATATCCGGTTCCTTATCTCCATCGAATCCAAGGAAAACCTCGAAGGGGATCTCCTGACCATCCTTGGTCAGAGGGGTTCCGCAGCAGGGGCAGTTTCGATCCGGCAGGTCGAATCCGGACATACCGGCTACCGCTCTTGCTTCCGGCGGATCAAAGTCGGAATACTGACATTTCTTGCAGTAATAATGGGCCTTTAAGGGATTGATCTCCGTAATACCGGACATGGTGGCAGCCAGAGAGGATCCGACAGATCCTCGGCTTCCCACATAGTAACCGTCACCGACGGAGTGAAGTACCAGTCGTCTTGCCAGAATATACAGGGTGGAGAATCCGTTACGGATGATACATCCGAGCTCATGATCCAGTCTTTCCTGTACGATGGCAGGCAGAGGATCACCATACATGCTCATGGCCTTCTCAAAGCAGACACGCTTTAATTCTTCCTCTGCTCCTTCGATAACAGGGGATGCCTGTTCCTTCGGGATGGGCAGGATCTTTTCGACCATGTCAGCGATCATGTTGGTGTTGGTGATAACGACCTCTTCCGCGATCTCATCACCAAAGTAGGCAAACTCCTCCAGCATCTCCTCGGTGGTACGATAGTACAGAGGTGCCTGAGGCTCATCCATACCCTTGGAACTTAAGATGATCTCTCGATAGATATAGTCTTCCGGCTCCTTAAAGTGTACATCACAGGTAGCACAGACCGGTTTACCATACTTCTGGCCCAGGGCATAGATACGTCTGTTCAGGTTCTTCAGATCCTCATCGGTCTTGATGGCGGGATGATCTTCGTCATCGATCAGATAACGATTGTTTCCGATGGGCTGGATCTCCAGATAGTCATAGAAATTGACAAGACGCTCGATCTCGTCCTCTCCGTCATTCTCCAGTACCGCCTCAAACAGTTCACCTGCGGAGCAGGCACTGCCGATGATCAGACCATCTCTTAGTCTCTCTACCTCGGACTTGGGCATACGAGGCTGACGATAGAAATATTTCAGATGGGCCATAGAGATCAGCTCATACAGATGATGCAGACCATCCAGGTTCTTGACCAGGATGATGCAATGGTGAGAACGGAGTTTCTTGACATCCGTGTGCTCGTGGATATAGGCATTCATATGATCCACATCCTCGATGCCTGCCTCCTGCATCTTCTTGAGCATCTTCACATAGATACCGGCAGTTGCTTCTGCATCATCCACCGCTCTATGGTGATTCTCTAACGATACACCCACATGCTTAGCGACAGAATCCAGGGTATAACGGTTCAGTTCGTACAGACCGCGGGCTACCTCCAGGGTATCCACCACGGTTGCCTCTAAAGCACCCAGTCCCAGTTTTGCCATCTTGTTGGCGATAAAGCCCGTATCGAACTGGGCATTATGGGCAACCAGGACCGCATCACCGCACCATGCTAAGAACTTAGGCAGGATCTCATCCACGGTTCCCTGACCCTTTACATCATTATCCGTAATGGAGGTCAGTTCTGTAATACGCTCGGGGATATGTCTCTCGGGATCGATAAAGTGGCTGAAATGATCGGTGATCTCACCGTTTTCCACCATGACCGCACCGATCTCCAGGATCTTGTCCTCTTCCTTGTCAAAACCGGTGGTCTCGATATCGAAGACAACAAATCGGTCCATAAAGCTCTGGCCCTTTTCACGGTAGACTGCCTTTCTGGTATCATCCACCAGATAAGCCTCCACGCCGTAAAGGACCTTGATATCATTTTTAGAAGCCACATCCATGGCCTCGGGGAATCCCTGACAGACACCGTGATCCGTAATGGCGACCGCAGGATGTCCCCACTTGATGGCCTGATTGACAATATCCTTCGGTGCGGTTACCGCATCGTTATCGGAGATCTTGGTGTGGCAGTGAAGCTCGACACGCTTCTTTTCCATGTTGTCCTTGCGCTCACGTCTCAGTTTATCGCCTGCGGGCGCAATGGAGTCAGCCACCATCTGCCATTCGTGGCTGAACTGATCTTCGAACTGGATATTTCCCTTGACCTTGATCTGCTTGCCTTTTTTCAGCATGCCGGCCTTCTTTTCCAGTTCATCGTTATCCATGTAGGCTTTGACGGTAATGGAATCCGTATAGTCTGTAATATCCACGGTAACCAGGGTGCGTTCGTTGCGCAGTTCCTTGGTCTCTGTGACCAGGATGTCTCCCTGGATAATACCTTTACCGGAATATTTATTTTTCAGGACATCGGCGATATTCATGCGCTGTCCTTCGAAGGGACGACCGAGGATCATGGCATCTGCCTGGGCCTTCTTCTCTTCATCGATATGCATCATCTCTCCGCAGAGAGTAATATTCTGTGTATCCAGGACCAGATCCTGCATATAGGAATCCATCTGCAGATTGCCTCTGACAAGGACAGTGACTCCCTTGACCAGCTGGCTCTCCATTCGCTCCGTATAGGTCTTCATGACCACGAAGCTCTTGACGTTGACCGTAATACCGTAGTCCGTGATACGCATGGTCAGAAGACCCTTGCCGTTACGCAGTTCTCTGATATTGACAGAGGTAACGATACCGCGGGTAATGACATTGCGTCTCTCGACATCGCAAAGGGACAGAGAGATCTCGTCCTTGGTATTGATGGGGCGTCCGCAAAGGACCTGATTTCTCTTTTTCTTTTCTTCTTCCTGTTTCTCTTGGGTTTCGTCCTTGGAAGCACCTGCTCCCAGAACTTCATTCATCATCTGGTCTCTGGAAGTATCAGCCATAGAGGCAGCCGGTGCAAGACTGCCACCCTCCTCATTTCCAAAGATTTGCTGATAACCCGGAACGTAATCGATCGCTTCTTCCTGATCGGCTGCGGCTGCATCCCAGGGCGGCAGTTCCGCATTTTCCTGGGCACCTGCCTGCTCATTCTGAACAGTATCCTTCTTTTCAGAGGGATCCGCAGGATTTTCCTGTCCCTTCATATTGCCTGTAGCCAGACCCAGAGAGCGTCTGGCAGCTTTTTCTTCCGCCAGGTCCATTTTTTCCAGCACAACAAGACCTGTTCCTCCGACGGATTCATAGACCTCCTGGAGCAGATCACGCTTGTCTTTTGTCTTAAATCGATTATAGGCCTGTTCCTGTGCCTTGATGGTGACACCATCTGCTCTGAAGGAGAAGAGTCCGGTAGAGAGCAGCGCACCGGCAGCAGGCTGTTCCTTTTTCAGTGCCTGGATGATCCTCTTCTTCTTTTCCTCCCGGTAAAGGTTGGTGAAAGTGTTTGCCTTTGTGGAAACAGGCTTTAAAAATTTGAAGGTGACTGTTACTTCACCCATCATGAACACATCGATGCATGCCGTCAGGAGCAGGATCTCATCCTCCTCCAGCCATGCACCATCCGGTCCATCGGTCATTTGATCACGAGATCCATCCTCCGGAGGCAGAACCTCCAGGGTCATGATATGGCGGAGTCTGTCGATGCGGACCTGATCCACGATCAGGCTCGCTGCCAGATTCTCTGCCTTGTCATATCCTGCAAAGGCTCCGGGGAATACATCCTTCAGATACTTTTGCTTTCTAGTCATTGGTCTTTATTGTCTCTCCTGCTTTTCTGCTTCCTCCACCAGGACGGCAAGCAGTTCGCTCTCCGGAACCTTGCGGATGATCTCGCCGTTTCTAAAGAGCAGTCCTTCTCCGATGCCGCCGGCGATACCAAAGTCACATTCTCTGGCTTCTCCAGGGCCGTTCACTACGCAGCCCATAATGGCTACTTTCATAGGCTTCTTGATATGAGCCAGGGCTTTCTCTGCCTTCTCTGCCAGGGATACCAGATCGATCTGGGTCCTTCCGCAGGTGGGACAGGAAACGATCTCCGCACCGAAACGGCGGATTCCCATAAAACTCAGGATCTTCTTTGCGGTCTCTACTTCCTTGACCACGTCGCCGGTCAGAGACACTCTCATGGTATCTCCCAGGCCTTCTCTAAGCATAATGCCAAGTCCAAGAGCGGACTTGATGGATCCATCCATGACAGTACCTGCCTCGGTAATACCGATGTGTAGAGGATAATCTCTCATAGCAGCAAAGCGCTCATAGCTCTCTGCGCAGAGATTGACATCCGATGCCTTGATGGAAACCACGATATTATCAAAATCCAGTTCCTCCAGATATTCACAGCTGCGGATCGCACTGAGGCTTAAGGACTCTGCGGTTCTTCCATACTTTTCCAGCAGTTCCTTCTCTACAGATCCGGAGTTGACACCGACACGGATGGGAACATTGTAATACTTCGCTGCCTCTACCACCTTGGCCAGACGATCTTTTCCGCCCACGTTGCCGGGATTGATACGGATCTTGTCTGCACCGTTTTCCATGGCCAATATTGCCATACGATAATCAAAGTGGATATCGGCCACCAACGGGATATGGATCTGTTTTTTGATCTCCTTGATGGCCTTGGCACTTTCCTCATCGGGAACCGTGCTGCGCACGATCTCACAGCCTGCTTCTTCCAATCTCAGGATCTGCTCCACCGTTGCTTTTACATCCGCTGTTTTCGTGTTGGTCATGGACTGGATCGCGATGGGATTGCCTCCGCCGATCTTCACATCACCGATGGTGACGATACGGGTATTGTTTCTAGTAGTCATTCTCTGCATCCTTCTCATCAATGGATCAGTTTCAATACATCATTGAATGCGATCAGTATCATCAGGCTGAACAGCAGCACAAAACCGATCAGATAGATCATGTTTTCTACCTTGGCATTCATGGGCTTTCTGCGGATCTTCTCGATCGCCAGGAAGACCAGTCTGGAACCATCCAGTCCGGGGATCGGGAACAGGTTCAGAACACCCAGGTTCGCAGAGATCAATATCGTCAGATCTGCCATGGAAGCGAGAACGCTCCAAAAGCCGAAAGCAGATGCTTCGGTATAGGTATCGTTCACTACGGATACGATACCGATGGGACCGCTGAGTCCGTCCATTCCTACCTTGCCCGAGAAGATCAGTCCGAAGGATCGAATGGTGGATTCCACGTTGAACATGGTATCCCAGAAACTCTGAGCGATCATGCGTCCCAGGGCCGGGAACAGCCCTCTCTCTGTTACCATCTCAGAGAAATTGCCGCTCATACCGGCAGAGAAGCCGATACGGTATTTCTGCATCTCCTCGTCGTATTTCGGCTGGATATTCAGAAGGACCTTCTGACCGTCAGGCTTTCTGACGGTAATGCTCAAGGGTTCTCCCTGCTCATAGAAATACATCAGGAAGGTAACCTTGGTATAGACATGGACGCTCTCTCCGTTCATTCCAACGATACGATCGCCCACTTCCATTCCGGCCTGTGCTGCCGGGAAGTCCGCATCCACACCCTTGACCTCTGTCTCGATGTAGCCATAGGAAAAGTTCAGGACCATTGCCAGGATAAAGGCCAGGATAAAGTTCATGACCGGGCCTGCTGCCACGATCAAAGCTCTTCTCCAGGGCTTCTTTCCCGTAAAGGAATCCTGATCAGGAATAACGCCTTCCTCCTGCTCTTCTCCCTTCATCTTGCAATAACCGCCGATGGGCAGTGCTCTTACAGAGAACAGCAGATTCTTTTTTGTGGTATGTTTAAAGATCGCAGGACCCATACCGATGGAAAACTCTTCCACAAAGACTCCCATGGCTCTGGCCATTAAAAAGTGTCCACCCTCATGGATCGTTACGATCAGGGTGAAGACCAGAAGGGTCAGGACAATACTGATGATCGTGTTCAAATCTTACTCTCCGTTGTCTCACAGACGTTGATAACATCATCGATGGAGTACTCTTCTTTCAGTGCTCCGGAATTTTCAAATTGGGTCATGGCCTTTTCGACCAGACGATAGATATCCGTAAAGGAGATCTGCTCCTTACGGAATCGATCCACTGCCACCTCGTTGGCAGCATTAAATACAGCAGGCAGTAATCCTCCCACCTGCATGGCATGACGAGCCATGGCGACGGAGGGGAATACCTCCTCGTTGACCTCTTCGAAGGTCAAGGCGCTCATCTTACGGAAATCCAGAGGCTCTGCGATCACAGGTCCTCTCTCGGGATACTTGATGGCGACCTCAATGGGAAGACGCATATCCGTAGGACCAAGCTGAGCCAGAACGGAACCGTCCTTCATCTCGATCATGGAATGGACAATGCTCTGGGGATGGATAATGGGGATGATATCCTCCGGTGCCCGATCGAACAGCCACTTTGCCTCGATCATCTCCAGTCCCTTGTTCATCAATGTTGCAGAGTCGATGGTGATCTTGGCACCCATGGCCCAATTGGGATGCTTTAAGGCCTGCTGGAGCGTAACACTCTCCAGTTTTTCTTTCGTATATCCTCGGAAGGGTCCTCCGCTGGCCGTCAGCCAGATCTTACGGACATCTTCCTGTTTTACGCCCTGCATGCACTGGAAGATCGCACCATGCTCCGAATCCACAGGAAGGATCTTTACACCGTTCTTTTCCGCCAGATCGGTAATGAGTTTACCGGCACAGACCAAAGTTTCCTTATTGGCAAGGGCAATATCTTTTCCCGCATAGATGGCAGCAATCGTGGGACGGATACCGATCATACCTACCAGAGAGGTAACGACGATATCATTCTTTCCGTAGGCGGCACAAGAGATCAGGCCCTCCATTCCGGCAAGAAATTCCACGTTCTTTAAGGACCATCCGTCTGCGCTAAGGCCACGCAACATACTCTTTTTACGGCAGGCATCCTTGACCTCCTGCAACTTGGTCTCGTCATAGACAGCGACCATATCCGGATGGAATTCCAGGATCTGCTCCGCTAAAAGATCTACTCTGTTACCTCCGGCTGAGAGGGCACTGACCTTAAAGTCCAGGGGCATATGTCTGACGCAATCCAGTGTCTGCGTACCGATGGAACCGGTACTTCCTAAAACTGAAAGATACTTCATAGTGTTGTAAGCGCCCGCTGACCAAAGATCAGCGGGCGTCTCCTTTTTTTCTTTACTCGATTAGACCATCTGGAACAGATACAAAAGCACTAAGATGACCGGGGATACCATCAACGTGGAATCAAAACGGTCCAATACACCACCGTGTCCGGGGATCAGATTGGAGAAATCCTTGATATTCATAACACGCTTGATGGAAGAAGCAAACAGATCACCGATCTCGGAGATCACGCCGCCTACCAGTCCGGCTACCAGAGAGAAGCGGATCATGACTGCCATATCCTCCAGCATGACACGGGACATGGAAGCACCCAGGATCACGCAAAGGACTACGGAGCCGACCACGCCGCCGACAGCGCCTTCAATGGTCTTATGAGGGGACAATCTGGGGGTCATCTTGTGCTTACCGATGCTCAGTCCGGTGAAGTAGGCACAGATATCGCTGCCCCAGGATACCGCAAAAATGTACCAGACAAAGAATTTACCGTAGCTGGCGGTACGGATCAGATAGAACGTACTGAACAGCATGGTTACATAGAAGATACCCATGATGGTCACGGCCATATCCAGGAAGGTGAACTTCGGATAAAGGAATACGGTCTCACCCATGAGAACAACGACCAGGACCAGCAGATAGATCAGCATCAGACTCTGGGAAAGAACGCCTTCTCTGAAGAAAACGATCATGATATACCAGGCGATGGTCGCAATGATACCGGTGGCAAACATTACAACAAATGCATTATCATTCTTTGCTGCTGAATCGACTCTCATCAGTCTGTACAGTTCGTACAGACCTGCAATGGACAAGAGCAGTAATCCGGTTACCATCACATAGCCACCTGCGATCAGCATGATCGTGGTCAGCGTAATGACGATAACGCCTCCAATCAAACGGTCCTTCATTCAGATACCTTCCTCAATCTATATTCTGTGGGCTCACGCCCGATTTATCATACGATTTTTTATTTTACCACATTCAGGAGATATAATCTCTACTTTGAGTAAAAATTTACAATTTATTTTCTACCGCCGAATCGACGTTCCCTGCGGTTATAGCTTCTGACCGCATCTAAAAGATCCTCTTCAGAGAAGTCAGGCCAGTACTTATCGGTAAAGTAAAACTCACTGTAGGCAAGCTGCCACAGGAGGAAATTGCTGAGACGCTCTTCGCCGCTGGTGCGGATCATCAGATCCGGATCCGGCAGCATGGCAGTATCCAGATGTTTGGAGATCTCTGTCTCATCGATCTCATCCGGAGTCATTTCTCCCTTCTGGATCTTCTCCCCGATTGCCTTCACGGCACGGGTGATCTCATCCCTTCCGCCATAATTGATGGCGAAGGTCAGTTCCAGGTTCGTCAGGTGGGCTGTCAGTTTTTCGTCTCTCTCGATCTCTTCCACCATCTCGGGATCCAGTTTGGTACGGTCTCCGATGACACGCATACGGATACCCTTTCTAAGGGCGGTCTCCATATAGTTCTTCAGATACCACTTCATCAGTCCCATCAGATAAGAGACCTCTTCCTCGGAACGTTTCCAGTTCTCGGTGGAGAATGCATACACAGTCAGATAGTGGATACCCATGGCGATACAGACATCGCTGATGGTCTCTACATTGTCGGCACCGGCCTTATGACCCATGGTCCTGGGAAGAGCACGCTGCTTGGCCCAACGGCCATTGCCATCCAAAATGATCGCCACATGCTGGGGCATATGAAGGTCTTCCAGGTTCCTCTTTGTTGTTTCCATGACGACTCCTTACATAAAGACAGAGCGGGCTTTTCCGGAAATCCGGAGGAAACCCGCTTCTGATTATCTTACTTTGACAGCCTTTAAAGTGTCTCCTTCTTACAGGGACATGATCTCCTTGGACTTAGCCTCGGTAGCCTGATCGATCTTCTTTACATACTCATCGGTCAGCTTCTGGAGCTTATCTTCCAGAGTCTTCTGATCATCCTCGGTGATCTCGCTGTTCTTCTTTTCCTTCTTCAGGATTTCCATGGCATCGCGACGGATGTTACGGATCGCAACCTTTGCATCCTCACCCTTCTTCTTAGCCTGCTTAACGGTCTCCTTACGCTTTTCCTCGGTCAGCTCGGGGAATACCAGACGAATGACCTTACCGTCGTTGGTGGGGTTGATTCCCAGATCGGAGGTCTGGATCGCCTTGGTGATAGCCTTCAGAAGAGAACCATCCCAGGGCTGGATCACGATGACTCTGGGCTCGGGAACGGTAATATTACCTACCTGCTGTAGGGGGGTCATTGATCCATAGTACTCGACTTCGATACGGTCCAGCACATGGGGATTTGCACGTCCGACACGGATGGCATTGAATTCGCTCTCCAGGTTTGCCAGAGATTTTTCCATTTTGA
>JAZUIK010000223.1:0-2041 GCA_045642205.1 Bianqueaceae bacterium | reverse complement strand
TGGCATCCGCCGGGCAAGCCGGCAGGCAATCGCCGAAGCCGTCGCAGAAATTCTCTCTCACCAACCTGGCTTTTCCATTCACCAGGTCGATGGCACCTTCGTGGCAGGCACGGACACACAGCCCGCAGCCGGTACATTTTTCTTCGTCGATGTGGATGATCTGTCGGATCATGTCGGTTTCTCCGTTTATATTAGTTTTTTTACTGCAGTTCCTGAAGGAGTGCTTTGTAGGAATCTTCTACCAGGTCATAAGCCATGGAAGAGATAACGCGGTAAACGATCTCGGGCAGTTCCTGATCGGCAGGGACCTTGGCGATCCAACCTCTCAGTGCTTCCCAGACTTCTTCCTTTAAGGCGTGGATGTTTTCGGGAGCATTATCCAGTTTTGCCAGATTATAGTCGGATGTGTTACCGCAGGGAGATTCACAGAACTGACAGCTGGGGGAAATAGAGTTTCTTTCATTGTGGATCTTTTCGGTGATCTCCTCCGAGTCTTGAGAGAGGATCGCTTCCAGGACCAGTTTGTCGGTGGTGTCCAGTTTACCGTTGTTGCCGATGGCACCGGCAAGGCCTACAAGGGCGCTGAGATTATGGGGGTTGTACATGGGTTGTTCCTTTTATGTGGCGAGTTGCCGTTTGAGTGCAGGTCATCGGCCTGTCTTTCCATTATACATAGAGAAGGAAGGCAATGCAAAAGAGAATATGATATAATGAATGAGCCCTGTGGTGTCACATGTTGGCACAATATGAGGAATAAAAAGAGTGATGGAAAGGAACAAGGATATGGGCGGAATTTCAAAGACAGTCGTGATGATCTGGGTGATTACGCTCCTTGCCTGGGGATGGACCTATATCAGTACGAGATTTCGGCCCCATCGTTTCAGAAACTGCTTCTATCTTATGGGCACGATATTGATACAATTCTTCTCGTTTTCCTTCCTTTTTGGGGACTATACCGGAACGGTCATGATCTATACGATCCTTGCGGCGGCCCTTTTGCTCCTTCTGATCCCGGTCATGCTGATCTATAACGGCGTGGTTATGATCAGGAAGGAATCCTTTGCTCTTGGGCATATCCTTTCTCTGATCCTGGGGATCCTTCTGGCGATCGGGGAACTTTGCTATATCGCCAGCATCATCCTGACAGCTCAGGATGTCTATCAGATCTCTAAAGTGATGACAGCCATCGTCTATTATGTTGGAGTCATCGCCTTCTTCTTTGGTTGTGTTATGTTGTCCTTTGTCCTGTATATGGTCTTCCTGCAGGTGATCCCTCACCGAAAGCAATATCGCTATGTCATTATCCATGGCTGCGGTCTGAATGGTGAGGAGCCTTCAAAGATCCTTCAGGAGCGTATCGACAAAGCCATCGATATCTACCGTGAATGTGCCGTCAAACCCATCTTGATCCCCAGCGGCGGCAAGGGGGAGGATGAGGTCATCTCCGAGGCGGAGGCCATGACCAGATATATGGTAGAGAAGGGCGTTGCGCCGGAGCATATCTTAAAGGAAGAGGTCTCCACGACCACCATGGAGAACCTGATCGAATCAAAGAAACTCATTGAATGGCATTGTGGAACCTGGAAAGATATTCCAAGACACCGAAAAGAGATCGCTCTTGTATCCAGCAACTATCATATCTATCGCTGCCTGACCTATGCTAAGTCCATTGGAATGAAATGTACCGGTTTTGGATCGAAGGTCGCCTGGTATTATTGGCCCAGTGCGGTCATCCGTGAGTTTGTTGCGGTGATCACTAAGAAAAAGAATCTGATCTTCTGCATTGTTTTCTTTGTCCTGTACATGATCCAGTCTACGGTCATGCTCTGGAATATGTGGTGATCTGTAGTACATTGGGGAATGCGCATTTAGTGTCAGAGCACTTTGGTGCGTTTCCAATGGAAAAAGCACTAAAGTGCTCTGACACCAAATGTGCTAAAAGATTGGAGTTTATGATGACAATACAGGAAAGACTATTTGCCCTGCAGGATACCGCTTATGCAGCTTTCCAGGGGAAACTCACACCGACGATATCCAAAGA
>JAZUIK010000222.1:0-2357 GCA_045642205.1 Bianqueaceae bacterium | reverse complement strand
GCTGAATGGAGGTCATAGGGAAGAAAGGCAGCAGCACGCTGGCGATCACGATGGAAAAGATATTTCCAAAGTTGGAGGATGCCGTGATCTTAATGTATTTAGACATATTGGCGAAGGCTTTGCGTCCTTCCAGAATGCCCTCTTCCAGCACATTCAGATCCTTCTTTAAAAGGATAACATCCGCACTTTCCTTAACCGCTTCTGCCGCTGTATCCACCGAGATGCCTACATCGGCTTCCACCGTAGCGGGAAGATCGTTCATACCATCCCCCAGAAAGCCCACCGTATGACCGTTCTGCTGTAATGTCTGAAGTATCCGGACCTTTTGCCTTGGAGAGAGCTCCGCAAATACCATGGTCTTCTCGATACGGAAGGGAAGTTCATCCTCCGTCAGCTGATCCAGTTCATTTCCGGTCAGCACTTCGGAGGTATCGATACCCAATCGGCGACACACCGAGATGGCTGTTCCCTTCTGATCACCGGTCACTACCTTGATCCCTACATGCAGTGTTTTCAGTTTCTGAATAGCACTGGCAGCACTTTTCTTGGGAGCATCAAAGAACGCTAGATATCCAAGCAGGATCATCTGCTCCTCATCTTTCGCCTTCAACTGATCCTTCTGAAGAGGTCGATAGGCAACGGCTAATACCTTCATACCATCTTCCAGCATCTCATCCACCACCGCATGGACCTGAGATAAGTCTCCCTTCTGGATCGGTATCTTCTCTCCTCGATATTCCGTATAAGAACATCGAGCAAACACTTCATCCACACTTCCCTTGGCGATCAAAAGGTTCTCGTTGTCATGACGCATCAGTACGCTGGCAAATCGTCTTTCATGATCAAAGGGAAGTTCATCCAGTTTCTGATATTCTGTTTTCAAAGAAAGAAAATGATCCGTCCGCCCCGGCATATCCCCTGCTTTTAAGACTGCCTGATCCAGATGATTGATAAGGCCGGTGTGATGCAGACTGTTCAGATAAGCATAATCCAGGACCTTTCGATCCTCATTTCCAAGAACATCCATATAGTATTCCAGAAGGACCGTATCTCCGGTAAGGGTACCTGTCTTATCCACACACAGAACATCCATGCTTCCAAATCTCTGCATAGCGTTGATATTCTTGACGATGGTCTGTTTCTGTCCCATGACCGCACTGCCCCTTGCAAGGCAGGCATTGATGATCATAGGAAGCATCTCCGGCGTCAATCCCACTGCCACCGACAGTGCAAACAGAAAGGCCTTCAGCCAGTCACCCTTGGTCAATCCGCAGGCAAGAAATACGACGGGCACCAGTACCGTCATAAAGCGGATCAACACCCAGGAGATAGAACTGGCGCCTCGATCAAATCCATTTTTACGATCCTGAGAGCTTTCTGCAAAGCCGCCATAGACTGTATCCTGACCGACCGCCAACACAACACCTTCGGCGATCCCACTTATGATCGTCGAACCCATAAAAGCAATATTCTGATATTCCGCAAAACTCTCCGGCACATGATCTAAAGGATCTGTCTTCTTTTCCAGTACGGCACTTTCCCCTGTGATCACCGATTGAGATAAAAACAGATCATCTGCCTTTGTCAGGCGGATATCGGCAGGCACTCTCTCACCTGCTGAAAGTTTGATCCGATCCCCGACTACCAGATCAGCGGGAGATACTTCTTTCCATTCACCGTTTCTTCTAACCTGGACACCGGAGTGGATCAACCCTATCAGATAGTCCGATACTCGCTTCGCCCTCATCTCCTGTATGAATCGAATGATCCCGCTCACAAGCAGCATGACCAAAATGATCGGTGCAGTTGCCGTGTTACCGCGAAATGTCATTGAGGCAGAAAAAGCATCTGTCAAAAAAGAGATCGCTGCCAAAACAAACAGGATCACCGTAAACGGATTGACAAAAGCACGGCGCCAACGATACCACACTGTATCCCTGTCTCTCAGGGAAAAACTGTTCTCTCCATATTGTCTGCGGCTATACTCCACCTGGTCATCCGTATAGCCATCCATAGAAATATCTAACTCTGAAAATAGTGAATCTATATCCGTCTGAGCATAATAATCGATCCTCTTATGGATCGAATCTCTGGTTTTCATTCAGCACCTCCGCAGTTTCACCCTGCAGTGAGTAATTATTCGACTATTATACCATGCACCCAACGATAGTGCTTGAGAGAAAATCTTGCTTTTTTCTTGTTTTCAATCATCTTAGGTCACACAGCAATAAAAAAAAGCGACACCACTATGTGGTGCCGCCTTTTTATTGCTAGTAATCGCTCCGTGATTACTTACCCATCTGCTTTGCAACTTCTGCTGCGAAGTCTTCCTGCTTCTTCTCGATGCCTTCGCCGGT
>JAZUIK010000221.1:0-18345 GCA_045642205.1 Bianqueaceae bacterium | reverse complement strand
AAGACCATCAAGGAATACACCAGAAAGATTGCGGAAGAAATGCATGTACAGGGTCTTATGAACATGCAGTACGCTATCGAAAACGGTAAGGTATTCGTTCTGGAAGCTAACCCCAGAGCATCTCGTACCGTTCCGCTGGTTTCCAAGGTATGTAACATCCGTATGGTACCTCTGGCAACCGAGATCATTACTGCAGAACTGACCGGTAAAGAATCTCCCGTTCCTGCACTGAAGGAGCAGGATATTCCTTACTACGGTGTTAAGGAAGCTGCTTTCCCCTTCAATATGTTCCCCGAAGTTGACCCCATCCTCGGACCTGAGATGCGTTCTACCGGTGAGGTTCTGGGTCTGGCTAAGACCTATTCCGAGGCATATGTTAAGGCTCAGGAGGGAATCCAGTCTCCGCTGCCTTTGAAGGGTAATGTACTGATCTCTGTCAACCGCAACGATAAGCCTGAACTCATCGAGCTGGCTAAGGCCTTCAAGAAGGCTGGTTTCAATATCATCGCTACCGGTTCTACCTACGCAAAGATCCAGTCCAAGGATATCGATGTTATGCACATCTACAAGCTGTCTGAGGGACATCGTCCCAACGTCCTTGATGCCATTACCAATGGTGATATCCAGCTGATCGTCAATACTCCTCTTAGCAAGGATGGTATCCATGACGACAGTTACCTTCGTAAGGCTGCTATTCGTGAGAAGATTCCTTACATCACCACTATGGCTGCTGCATTTGCTGCTGCAGAAGGTATCTATCAGATGAATTCTGAGGCTGCTACCGAGATCCAGTCTCTGCAGAATCTGCACGCATCTATTACGGATAAATAATTTTCTATATATCCTATAAGAAAAGCCCCTGTTCAACCTTTTGGCACGGTTTCGCTTCGCTGCAAATGTGCCAAAAGGAAAGAACAGGGGCTTTTCCATGGGCTCGATGTGAAATTCAAAAACATCGGAAGGCTTCTCTGAGCGGCATGGTTAGCCACGAAGAGATCCTATCCGCTGTTTTGGATCATTCATTTTGCTGTCGATTCTTTCTGCGTACGCGGTTTAAGTGTCGTTCGAATTCTCCACTGTTCAATAGTTCTGTGAGAACATATTGTTCAAAGCAGGGGACAGTGCAGCTTAAGAATCCAAGGGTTTCCTGATAGATTGGTACCAGCTTTTCCGGAAGGATCAGATAGCTGATACGCAGGGAAGGAGCAATGGTCTTGGAGAAGGAATTCAGATAGATAACATTGTTTTTGGTGGATAGGGAGAAGAGCGTTTCCTCTGGTTTGGTGGAGGGAGTAAACTCCGACTCGAAATCGTCTTCGATCAGAAAACGTTCATCTGAACCATTGACCCAGCGGATATATTCTCTGCGTTTCGATGCGGTAGTCGAGATTCCGGTGGGATAGCTGCGATAAGGGGTTATGTGAAGATAGGAAGCAGATGTATTCTCCAGTGCCAGAGACCGGATGCCCTCAGATCCTAAAGGTAATAGATCCGGATAGATGCCTTGAGAGTTATATACTTTCTCGATCTGAGCATAGGAGGGAGTTTCAATAGCGTATTTTTTATCACGACCAAGAAGCTGGATCAGCTGACCGTACAGATATTCACTACCGGAACCGATTATGATCTGTTCTGGCGATGCGGTGATACGGCGGCTGCGTCCCAGGTAGGAGGAGATGGCTGTTTTAAGGGCGTAAAGGCCTGTTCCCGGGGTTCTATCCAGGATCTGGATATTATACTCGTTGATGACTCTGCGCATGGTTTTAGCGTACACAGAGAAGGGAAATTCATGTTTCTCCTGTGACACGATTTCCATAGTCGGAAGAGAAGGGCGAACAGAAGAGAAGGAATCGTTTTCTCTGAAAGAGACGAAGTAGCCGCTGCGCTCTCTGGCTTCCAGATAACCTTCATCCATGAGCAGGTCCAGGGTGTGTTCTACAGTGATCAGACTGACACCATAGCGGTCGGATAGGATGCGTTTGGAAGGAAAACGAGTGCCTAACGGAAAGAGACCTTCTGTGATCTGCTGACGAAGGATCTCATATAATTGCAGATAGCGAGGGCGGTCAGCAGTAAATAATTCGTTGTGTTCCATCTGGTCTTATAAAATAGTTCCTTTCTGATACTTATGATAATACCAAATGAATTGTATACTATAGATCAGTGAAAAACAAGGGGGTGTGTCATAGAGCCCCGGGAGGTACGTCAAATGAACAATAAAAAGAATTTGCCTGGTCTGATCGCCGGCTGTGCACTTTTAGTCATTGGCATCATTCTGATGTGTGTGACCAGAGCGGCAGGTATTGCAGAGGAAGCTACGAACGGAGCAAAGGCTCTATATTCCACCATGATCATCGTGACCATCATAGGTGCACTAACCTTGATCGTCAGCCTGCTTCCTGAGCAGAAAAAAGTAGATACCAGAACCTTGACTGTGTCTGCACTTCTGGCAGCACTTTGCTATATTGGATTTGCTCTCTTTAAGATCGATATTCCTGTTGGAACTGAGAAGACTGCATTCCATTTTGGTAATGTTTTCTGCGTTTTGGCAGCTCTTTTGGTCGGTGGCCTCTGGGGAGGACTCAGTGGTGCTGTTGGTATGACCATCGGAGATCTTCTGACCGGTTATGTGACCTCTGCACCCAAGACTTTTCTGTTGAAGCTCTGCATCGGTCTGATGGTAGGCCTGTTTGCTCATAAGATCCTGAAGATCAACGAGGAGACCAATAAAGCAAAGATCACCTGGAAGACGGCTGTTGCCTGCATCGCTGGTATGGCATTTAACGTCGTGGCTGACCCTATTGTGGGATACTTCTATAAGACTTATCTGTTCGGTATTCCTCAGGATATGGCTAAAGCTCTGGCAAAGATCGGTGCCATTACGACCTTGGTCAATGCTATTGTTGCTGTTATTGCTGCAACCATCTTCTACCTGGCGCTTCGTCCTGCATTAAGGAGAACAGGCTTACTGAAGAAGTGAGTTGTATCTGAGAGATAAGATCTCAAAGACCCGTACATATATAGAGAGTAGTCTTATATGTTCGGGTTTTTTTTTCTTTGAAAACGATTGTAATTCCTACCAGATTAGTGGGAATTTCAATTGACTTTTTGTGTTCGGAAGAGTATCATACTAAAGGTTCTTAAAACCTACTTAAAAAGTGTGTTTTTCCTAAGGAGTCTATATGACAAGCAGAATTTGGGAAATCCTGGTCACATCTTTTGTCAAGATGCTGATCCCTGGATTGAAGGTTACGATCCCGCTGACGATCTCAGCATTTGCCTTAGCGCTTGCTATTTCCATCATTGTTGCGATGGTGCAGTATGCTAATGTTAAGGTCCTCAAACAGATCTGTCGCTTTTACATCTGGGTTACCCGTGGTACACCTCTGTTGGTACAGCTGTTCATCGCGTTCTTTGGTCTTGCTAAGATCGGTATCATGCTTCCTGCATTTCCGACCGCAATCCTTGTATTTGGATTCAATGAAGGTGCGTATATGGCAGAGTCCATGAGAGCAGCACTGGAAGCTGTTCCGAAGGGACAGATGGAAGCTGGTTACTGTGTTGGTATGAAATACAGCCAGATCATCCGTCGCATTATCCTTCCTCAGGCAATGCGTACGGCATTCCCTTCTTTGAGCAACTCCTTTATCTCTATGTTGAAGGGGACCTCTCTGGCAGCTACCATTACCGTAACGGAGCTGTTCCGTACGGCCCAGGTTGTCAATGCACTGTACTATGAGCCTCTGTGGCTGTATATGGAAGCTGCACTGATCTATCTGCTGTTCTGCACGATCCTTACCTGGGTTCAAGGAAAGATCGAAGTACGTTTGAATCAGTATGGAGGAACTAAGTGATGATTACAGTAAAAGATCTTCATAAGTCCTTCGATGGAGTCGAGATCCTGAAGGGAATCGATGTTGAGATTAATAAGGGCGACGTAGTAGCTGTTCTTGGTCCATCCGGTTCCGGAAAGACGACTTTGCTTCGCTGCATCAATTTCCTTGAGCATGCAGATCAGGGAATCCTGGAATTTGACGGAGAAGCACATGATCTTAAAAAGATTACCAAGAAGGAGATCCATGATCTTCGTCTAAAGACTGCCTTTGTTTTCCAGAATTACAACCTGTTTTTGAATAAGACTGTATTGCAGAATGTTACCGAGGGATTGATCATCGCTCGTAAGATGGATAAACATGAAGCTGAGAAAAAGGCAGTTGCTGCTTTGGAAAAGGTTGGCATGGCGGATCGTCTGGATGCATTTCCGGCTCAGCTCTCCGGTGGTCAGCAGCAGCGTGTCGGTATTGCCAGAGCATTGGCATCTAATCCTGAGATCATCTACTTTGATGAACCTACCAGTGCTTTGGATCCTGAATTGATCGGTGAAGTACTGACGGTTATGAGACAACTGGCAGAGGAGGGAATGACGATGATCGTTGTTACTCATGAAATGAATTTTGCCAGAAATGTTTCTAACAAGATCATCTTTATGGAAGACGGTCGAGTGATCGAGTCCGGTCCTTCCAAAGAATTCTTTGAGGCGCCGAAAGAAGAGCGTTCCAAGGCATTTGTCCAGTCTATTCTTGCGGCCAGAGAATAATGGTCGTTGACTATAGAAAGAACTAACTATAAGTACAAGGAGTACAAAACATGAAAAAGACAGTATCTGTTCTTATGACTGTTGTCATGCTGATCGCTATGATCGCCATGACCGGATGTAAAAAGGCTGAGGGAGATCTGCTTTCTCAGATCCGTGAGAGAGGTTACCTCACTATCGCTACCGAGGGTGAGTGGCAGCCCTGGACCTATCATGATGAGTCAGGAGAACTGGTAGGTTTCGATGTAGAAGTTGGAGCATACATTGCAGAGTATCTGGGTGTAGAAGCAAGATTCATGGAGACTGGTTGGGATTCTATCCTTGCTGGCGTTGAGTCCGGTCTGTTCGATATCGCCTGCAACGGTGTAGGTTATACTGAAGAGCGTGCTCAGTCTTACCGTTTCTCTGATCCCTATGTCTATACCAAGAAAGTTCTTGTCGTGGCTGCTGATAACACCGACATCAATTCTTTCGAGGATCTGGCAGGTAAGAATACGGCAAATACCGCATCCAGTACCTATGCAGCTATCGCAGAAGAGTATGGCGCAACCGTTACCCCTGTTGATGATCTGACTCAGACCATCGAGCTGGTATCCACCGGTCGTATCGATGCTACCATCAATGCAGAGGTTTCCATTCTGGATTACCTGGCAGTCCATCCCGAAGCACCAATCAAGATTGTTGCTTATCTTGATCCTGATAAGGTTTGCTATCCTGTTGCTCTGAACGACAATACCGTAACCCTGATGGAAGAGATCAATGCTTGCCTTCAGGAGATGAGAGCAAATGGTAAGCTCGCTGAGCTGTCCATCAAGTATTTCAACGGCGACATTACTAATCCGTAATCGAAATATGATCGTATAGAAGATCCCGGCTGCTGCCGGGATCTTTTTTGTTGCAACGCAAAAGACTGCGGAATTTGCTTTTGCACAAATGTTGCGCATTTGCTGTGCAAAATGCACTACAAAAACAGATGCAATGATGTCATATTGTGAGAATTATCAAAATGCACTTGCATTCTATATAGAGTTGTTGTAGTATGTAATCAGAACAAAGGAACGACAAGTTCGAACCAAGTGGAGGGAAGACCGATGGAATAAGAAGCCATCATCCGAATCTAAAACAGGAGGTACCCACCAATGGCATAAGAACCCAGACCAGGCAATCAACGAAGTCTATCGCATGAGAAGAAGAGTTCAGTAGCATAGATATTTAGCCGTGGTTCCATCGAGGGATGGTTCATCAATCAGATGAAAAAGGGGTCGATCAGTTGATTACCGAAAGATGGTCGATCGCGAAAGGGATTCTTAAGATTTATGTTCTAAGACAGCATAAGGAAAGGAGAGGTGTATATAATGAAATTACAGGAGATTCATTAAAAGCCCGATCGATAGGGAATATGATCGATCGGGCTTTTTCATTATCATTAGTTGTTGATCCAGGCATTTGCCTGTTATTTTTTTGTCTTGACTTTAGAAATATTATTCCATATAATTATTTAGATATTTTGAAGGGGGGGACTATCATGAGCTTGCGCATGGGATTGTCTGTTGGACATATTCGAGTACTTGTTCATGGATTCGTGTCCTCTTTTGATCTCCATTTTATCGAATAAACAGATTATCGGACCCACTGCCTTTTGGCGGCGGGTCTTTTTACAGGAGAAAGAAAATGATCTCAAATTGGAACCATGTCAGTATCCAGCAGGAATTTGCTGATCAGGGAGTTGACTGTTACCGTCTGGTAGGAGGGAATTTCCTGAACGAGTACTATATTGTTTCAGAAGCTGAAACAAGAAAGCTGATGAATCATCCGGAAGTTGTTGGTTATGAAGTGTATACTTCACTTCTGAATGCTACCTCTCAGATGTTATATTATCTCAAAGAACAGCGAAAGATTTCCAATGCAAATATCCTTTCCATTTTGCGTGGTGCATTGAATTATCCGCTGGAGGAGAGCTGTTATCGTGAACATATCCGTGTACATGATATCAGTTTTATGTCCAGTGAGCGTGTTTTCGATGAGGATGGTCAGATGAATGGTCTGGAGATCAAATATAATAAGCTGACCATGGTTCCTGACAGCACTTTGATGATCGGTGATATCATTGCGTCCGGTGAAACTCTGGTCAAATGTTTGCGTTATGTTACAGACTTTTATCGCGATCATGGTGCGAAGCTTCGCAATATCGTTTTGTTTACCATCGGTGGTACCAAAGGTATTGAATTGCTGGAGCAGCTGACAAAAGAGATCCGTGAATACTGGTCTGATTTTGAGGGCTTTATTACGATCTATTATGAGGGTATCTTTAGTTGTTATGAGCCCGGTGATCTGGGTGTATCCGGTATCAATCGTGCATTGATCGACTTTTACTGGAAGGGCGGTATTGTTGCTCCTGCGTTCCGTAGACAGACACTGTCTATGAGAGATCCTCTGTTCGAAAAGTGCACTATCTATGATGGCGGTGCCAGACGATATGAGATCCATGAGCATATCGAGGAGGTTCTGGAATTCTGGAACGGAATCCTTGAGCGTGCTGATTCCATTGATAAACAGGCATTGATCGAGGAAAAACTGGGTCATTCGATTTCCATTTCCTATGATGAATGGTTACAGGATTGTCACTATGATAAACTGGATGAACAGGAGACCCGCTGGTTATATCAGCAGGAGAAGGGCTTTATCGAAAGTCTGTCCGGTGTGACGCTGAAGCAAATTGCTCTGCGCCGTATTGAAGAATTTACTTCAACACTGCGCAAGTATATTCTTTAATAAACAATTAGGAGGAATTAACAATGAGCGAAAAAGATAAAGTTGTCGATATCGATTTTGCTGAATCTGCGGTGCCTAAAACATCCCGCAGAGGTCTGGTCACTATGTTCATGATCATGCTTGGTTTCACCTTCTTCTCCGCAAGTATGTGGGTAGGTCAGGAACTGGCTGACGGTCTGACTCTGGGTGGTTTTATTGCTTCTCTGATCCTTGGCGGAATCATCCTTGGTCTGTATACCGGACTTTTGGGATATGTCGGTGCCGATTCCGGATTGAGCCTTGATCTGCTTGCAAGAAAGGCATTTGGTACAAAAGGTTCCTATCTGCCTTCTGCTATGATCTCCTTTACCCAGATCGGCTGGTTTGGTGTAGGTGTAGCTATGTTTGCTATCCCTGTTGCCAATGAGCTTCTCGGTGGAAGTGTCGTAGCTGAATGGATACTTGTCATTATCGCAGGTGCCTGCATGACAGCTTCTGCATATTTCGGTATTAAATCTCTGACTGTCATCAGTTATATTGCAGTTCCTCTGGTCGCTATCCTCGGAACCATCGCTATGATACTGGCTGTTATGCGCGGAGATGGAACGATCGTGGATCAGTTTGCTAAGTCCAGCGGTACACTGACCGTAATCGGCGGTGCAGGTCTTGTTATCGGTTCTTTCGTTTCCGGTGGAACGGCTACACCGAACTTTACCCGTTTTGCAAAAAATGGTAAGGTCGGTGCGATCACTACCGTCGTTGCATTCTTTATCGGAAACTCTTTGATGTTCTTCTTTGGTGGTATCTCTTCCGTATATGTCGGAGGAAATGATATCTTTGAAGTCATGATCAACCTTGGTCTGTTCTATATGGCAGTGTTGGTTCTTGGTCTGAATATCTGGACCACGAATGACAATGCACTGTATTCTGCAGGACTTGGTCTTGCCAACATTTTTGGACAGAAGAAGAAGCCTATGGTATTGATCTCCGGAATTGTCGGAACCATTGCTGCCGTATGGCTTTACTGGAATTTCTGTGATTGGCTGAATATCCTGAACTGTACATTACCTCCTGTTGGTATCATCCTTGTTCTGAGTTATTTCCTGAATAAAGAAGAGTATAAGGACCTTGAGACTGCTAAGGTAGTCAATTGGTTTGCTGTGGTCGGTGTTGTCCTTGGGGCCGTTGTTGCAAATGTTATCCATTGGGGTATTGCCTCCATCAATGGTATGGTCATCGCAACCATCTGCTATCTGATCGGACACTTCACTCAGAAGAAATAATCTGTCCATACGACTTTTAGATCATACGAAAAATAGCCCTTCAGCAGCCTCGAGATATAGATCTCACATGCGTGCTAAGGGGCTATTTTATTTATATGTAGGACTAAGAAGTTTATTTTACATCAGGTCTCAGACAAAGACCCAACAGCTGTTCCAGGGCTTTTCCGATTGAGAGAAGCTTTTCTTCTTCGTAACGTCCTGCCATCCAGTAAGAAGCATAGGGCGTTCCATCGGTAGTCAGACCCAAAGGAGCGGCCAGAGAGGGGAAGCCTGCATAAGGAGCCAGGGTATTGAAGGAAGGAGTCAGCATCAGATCATATTCCTCAGCGAACGCTTTGTCGAGAGTACGGATCATTTCGTTTCTTCCGATCATAGCTTCCAGATAGGAAGGATCCGTCTGAAGTCCCGTGCAGTTTTCGACCGCATCCAGCATGATCGCCTGACCATAGGGGATCGCCTGAGCTTCATGAGCCATATTAAAGTCCAGAATGTCCTGCATGGTATGGATGTCCGTCTTGTCTCTGACTGTATCGAGATAGGCGTTCATACATCCCTGAAACTCTTTTTTCATGATGGTATAGATCTCACGGCAATGTCCGGGTCCGTCGATCTCAGAGATGACAGCGCCCTGAGCCTTCAAAGTATCGACCATATTCTGGAAGGCATCGATCTTTTCCTGAGGAGTCTCTTTATAGAAATCAAAACCGCGATTGATACAGATACGCATTCCCTTCAGAGCGGAAAGAGCTTCCTCATTGGTGGGATTGTTCACCGGCTGATTCTTCTCGGAAAGAGTGCAGGTATCGTCATTATCCTGAGAGATCAGTGCATTTAACAATATGGCAGCATCATCCATGCAGCGGGCCATAGGACCGGCAATATCACAGGTAGAGGAGATCGGAATGATGCCATATCGGCTGACACGACCCATGGTGGGTTTGATGCCATAGAGACCATTCTGAGTGGAAGGAGACAGGATAGATCCGCAGGTCTCCGTTCCGACAGCGACGGTACATAAACCGGCAGCAACAGAAACACCTGATCCGGAACTGGAACCACCGGTAGTACTGTCAGCATTATAGGGGTTGACTGTCTGGCCGCCCTTGGCACTGAAGCCATTAGGCATATGATCGGAGATATAGTTAGCAAATTCCGTCAGATTGGCTTTTCCAAGGATCAGAGCACCTTCCCCGCGAAGATTATCGACGATCGTTGCATCGTAGGAAGCATAGAGTTCCTTGAGAGCCAAAGAACCGGCACTGGTGTGAAGCTTATCTTCGGTATTGATATTGTCTTTCAAAAGGATCGGAATACCGAAAAGAGAAGGGAGAGGACCATTTTCCTTGCGATAGGCAAGCAGATCTTCATCCATCTGTGCAGCAATGAACAGGGCATCCGGTGTTACTTCCATAACGGCATGCAGATCATTGTTGTCGGCGATGGCCTTCAGGTAAGTTTCAGTCAAGGCGGTTACGGTCAGGTCACCATTCAGGTATGCCTGATGGATCTCTGAAATGGAAGAGAAACGATAGTTGTTCATAATAGATCCTTTCTCAAAATAGAAATAGAACACTGAAGATGATTGTACCACAGAACTCATACAAAGTGGGTCGATAATGAAAAAAGGAACCGAACTATGCCGGTTCCTTCTTTCTATGGATAGAGCAATTAACCAAGCAACAGCTTGTCGTTAGCCTCATCACTTCCGGAAGCCTCAGAGAACATCTTCATGACTTCGGGAACAGTGAGGTTTTTCTTTTCTTCGCCGGATACATCGATAACGACACGACCTGCATCCATCATGATGAGACGATTGCCATGAGCAATAGCATCTTTCATATTATGAGTGACCATCAGTGCGGTCAATCCATGTTCCTGAATGATCTCATCACTGAGAGAAAGAACCTTAGCGGCTGTCTTGGGATCAAGTGCAGCAGTGTGCTCATCGAGCATCAATAATTTAGGTTTCTGAAGGGTAGCCATCAGAAGGGTCAGAGCCTGTCTTTGACCACCGGAAAGAAGACCAACTTTAGAGGTCATACGATCTTCCAGACCAAGACCAAGCGTTTTTAACAGCTCGTAGTATTCTTCTTTTTCACCCTTAGAGATCTGCCAGCGAAGTCCACGCTTCTGTCCGCGACGCTTAGCCAGTGCCAGATTTTCAATGATCTGCATGGTAGGAGCAGTACCCATCATGGGATCCTGGAACACACGACCAAGGAAAGCAGCGCGCTTATATTCACTGAGTTTAGTGATATCCGTTCCATCGATAACGATAGATCCGGAATCTACGGCAAACGTACCTGCAATTGCATTCAGCATGGTGGATTTTCCGGCGCCGTTACCACCGATGATGGTAACAAAATCTCCGTCATTCAAAGTCAGATTCAGGTTGTTCAATGCAGTCTTGGCATTGACAGTACCGGGATTAAAAGTCTTATATACGTTTTTGATCTCAAGCATTGGGTTCACCTGCCTCTTTAGACTCCTGGTCGGAGGTGGATTTTTTATCGAAACGGACCATACTCTTCCAGTGGGGAAGTGCAAGGAACAGAGCAACAACAGCAGCAGTCAGAAGCTTCAGGTCATTGGTGTTAAGACCGAGCTGAAGAACGATCTGGATAACCAGATAGTAGATAATGGCACCGACAACGACCGTCATCAGTTTCATCCAGAAATTCTCAAAGAGTCTACCGAAGATAACCTCACCGATGATAACAGCAGCCAGACCGATAACGATGGCACCACGGCCCATATTGATATCAGCAGAACCCTGGAACTGGGAGAGGATAGCACCGGAAAGGGCGACCAGGCCGTTGGAGAGCATCAGACCAAGTACGATGTCGGAATCCGTATTGATACCCTGTGCACGAGCCATATTCTTGTTGGCACCGGTAGCACGAAGGGAACATCCTTTTTCCGTACCGAAGAAGCAATACAGGATCGTAATGATGATCACAAGGAAGATCAGCATAATGATCAGCGGGTTCTGTGCATTCAGAACAGTAACAAAACGCTGTGAAAGGATCAGATAGAACTTATCGACACTCAATGCCTGGTTGGCTTTACTGTCCATAATACGAAGATTGATGGAATACAGTGCCAGCTGAGTCAGGATTCCGGAAAGGATGGCAGGAATACCACACTTGGTGTGCAAACTACCGGTGATAAATCCGGCAATGCATCCGGCGATAAATGCGACCAGAATGGCAGCCCAGGGATTCACACCGACACGAATCAGCATGACACATACGGCACCACCGGTAGCAAGGGATCCATCTACGGTCAGATCGGCTACATCCAGAATACGGAAAGTAATGTAGACGCCGATCGCCATAAGACCCCAAATCATACCCTGTGCAACAGCACCGGGGAGGGCATTAAAAAGGGATGTAAAAAACATGACATTTGCTCCTTTTTCCATGGAGTAAAGATTTTGGTCAAGAGTCTAAGGACAAGCCTGTAGCTCTTCTAAACAGGAAGCGATGATCTTTCTGCTTAGAAGAAACACAGGGTAAAAAGAGATAAACAGGGAGTCCGAAGACTCCCTGTATCGATTATCCTAAAAAATTACTCGATGGGTGCGTAACCATCCAGAGGAGTGATTCCGTACTTCTCGCACATTTCAGCATTGTACTTAGGAGTAGCGGTGGTGTACTCGATAGCCATGGTAGAGATGTCAGCTTCACCGGTAAGGATCTTAGCAGCCATCTGACCGGTGGTGTATCCAAGGTCATAGTACTTGATGGAAAGGGTAGCAATACCACATCCCTGGCAGATACCTTCCTCACCACAGATTACAGGAACGCCTGCGGGAACAACAACGTTAGCAATAGCCTCAGTGTTGGAAGCAGCGGTGTTATCAGTGGGGATGTAAAGTGCATCACACTCATCACATGCCTTCTGAGTAACAGAAGCAACATCGTTGGTGTCGGTGAATGCATACATGTTAGCGACCAGTCCCTTGCTCTCAAGGTACTTTGCTACTTCCTCAACCTGATACAGAGAGTTGGGCTCTGCAGAGCAGTAAAGCAAGCCGATAATTCCAGCAGAGGGGAACCAGTCGATGATCATCTGAGCCTGCTGAGCAAGATCAGCCAGATCGGAGGTACCGGAAACATTTCCGCCAACAGTTCCGTTGAAGTTGTCAAGATCAAGAGCAACAGAGTAAGCGGTGATGGAGGTTCCAAGAACGGGGATCTCATTGGTAGCAGCAACAGCAGCGGTAAGTGCGGGAGTTGCATTAGCCATGATCAGATCGACCTTGGAGGAAACAAAGCCGTTAACGATGGTGGAGCAGTTTGCGGGCTCACCGGATGCATTCTTGTTCTCGATAGCAACGTCATCACCAAGAGCTTCGGTCAGAGCATCGATAAAGCCCTGAGTCGCATCGTCCAGAGCGGGATGCTGAACCAGCTGGCAGATACCAACGGTGTACTTAGCAGACTTCTTGCCGCATGCGCAAAGGCTCAGAGCCATTACGATGACAAGTGCCATAGCAATAAACTTTTTCATGTTACTTTTCTCCTTTGTAAAACATGAGTAAATTAACGCTTTAATGCATTAAAACGTTGAGAGATATTATACCACTCAGCATGTCGTTATACAACTTCTAATATAGAATAATTTTCAAACAAAAAGTGGTGATATTTACGACATTTTGTTCTCAAAAAGGCAATACACGGATAAGGACCATGTAGATGGCTGTTCCGATGGCAATTGACATCAGCGTATTTCTTTTCCAAAGATGGATAAGAGCAACCACTACCAGTGCGACGAGGGACGCAAGAGAACTCATGGAGATGGAGATAATGTCACTTTTTACGCAATAGATGATCAGGACGGCGATAATGGCGGGCGGAAGCAGATCAGTGATCTTTTTCATTAAAGGAGGCAAGGTATCCTTTCCATTAAAGATCCAGAAAGGGATGGCTCTGAGCAGATATGTCACTAATGCCGTGATGCCCACAAGAAGAAGTGAATGCGGTATGTTGATCATTTGTCGTCCTCCTTTCTGATCTTAGAAAGAAGGTCTTTTCCGGTTCCCTGAACTGCAATGAAAAACACAGTGATCAAAAGCGCAGGCAAGAGGAAGTTGTCGACACCGAAGATTAACAGACAGATGACACCAACGATCAAGCCACAGACAGCAGCAAACCATTTGCGGGATGGGTGAGAAAGGATCTGTTCTATAAGGATAACAACAAAAAGAGCGGTCATGGAAAAATCGATGCCGGTCATATCAAAGGGAAGTACCTGTCCAAGCAGGGAACCGAAGACAGAACCGATGATCCAGTACATCTGATCCATGAGGGAGATCAGGAACCAGGAGGATCGATGAGTCTCTTCGGGATCTTCTGCCTTGCATCCGCAAAGGACAGAATAGGTCTCATCGGTTAAGGAAAAGATCATGTAAGGTTGGGTCTTCATCTTCTTATATGATTCGATGAAAGAGAGTCCATAGAAGAGATGACGGAAATTCACAAACAGGGCGGTAACAGCCATGGTAAAGGGAGAGACAGAAGCAACCATCATGGGAACCATAACAAACTGCATGGAACCGGCAAATACCAGGGAACTCATAAGAAGTGCCCACCATACACTGTAACCGGCTTCTGTCAGGACGATGCCAAAGGCCGTACCCAGAAACAGATATCCTGCCATAACAGGCAGAGACTTAATCAGTGCGTATCGAAAGATTTCTTTTTTCATTATGCAACGGATAGAATGGATGAGTATGGAGTTATGAATAGAAAACTCCGTGCTTTTTTAATGTACAGTTAAAAATTATAGCACTATAACATTGCTAAGATAAAGGGGGAACGAGTATAATATACTCTTGCGTGCATGATGGACCATGCTGTGTAAAAAGAAACAAATGAACTAAAGGTATATATAATGAACGTAAGCACATCTTTCTTATTAAGTAAAGAAGAACGACAGGCAAGGAGAGCTTTGATCCCTGTGATCTTTGCTCTTGCGTGGCCGACTATGCTGGAGCAGCTGATGGGAACGGCTGTACAGTATATCGATACAGCGATGGTCGGATCTCTGGGTACACAGGCTACGGCGGCAGTCGGTTCTACGTCAACCGTAAGCTGGTGTATCGGAAGCAGTGTATCGGCATTAGGAGTAGGCTTTCTTGCCTATATCTCACAGGCTCTGGGAGCAGGAAAACATACGGAAGCTAGAAAAGCTGCAGCTCAGGCCACATTGATCGTTTTGATCGTTGGTACTTTCTTTACGATCCTTACCATGGGGTTAGCGCCTTATGTTCCCATCTGGATGCAGGTGGATCTCTCTATTCGTGAGACGGCGACACAGTATTTTGCAATCCTCTACAGTGTTATGCTGTTTCGGAGCAGTATGATCATTTTTGGTACTGTTCTGCGTGCGGCAGGAGATACAAAGACACCGATGAAAGCCGGTATCCTTGTTAATATCGTGAATGTATTCCTGAACTATTTCCTGATCTTTGATACCAGGACGATCCATCTCTTTGGCATAGATATTCCCATGATCGGTGCCGGTATGGGAGTAATCGGTGCGGCCGCTGCCAGTGCTGTATCGTTTGTGGTCGGTGGAATGGTCATGTTTATTGCGCTGTGGAGACATCCGAATGTTTCTCCCAGAGGATATTCCATCAAACCGGATAAGGTAATCCTTGTTCCTGCTATGAAGATTGCTGTTCCGAATATGCTGCAGAGATTCTGCACATCCTTTGGATATGTAGTTTTTGCTTCCATGATCAACTCTCTGGGTGATCTTTCTACAGCTGCTCATACAGTTGCCAACACGGTCGAATCAGCGTTTTATGTTCCCGGCTATGGCATGCAGGCTGCTGCGGCAACTTTGACCGGTAATGCGATCGGTGCAGAAGATAAGGAGAAACTGAAGCGATTGGCATCTTTGCTGATGGTCATCGAAGTATCGTTGATGATCATTTCCGGTGGTTTACTGTTTGCTTTTGCACCCAGTATGGTCTCTTTGTTCTCCAAGGATGCACAGGTGATCCTTCTGGGAAGTACCGTCCTGCGTATGGTTGCTCTTTCCGAGCCATTTTATGGTGCCTCCATTATCACAGAAGGCATGATGCAGGGAGCAGGCAAGGTAACGATGCCCTTTATCTTCAATGTGATCAGTATGTGGGGTGTCCGTATCCTGGGAACCTTTATCTGCCTGCATTTCTTCAGCGGAACTCTGGTTTCTGCATGGGGATGTATGATCGGAAACAATATGCTCCTTCTGATCCTGTTCAGGATCTACTACCATAGTGGGAAGTGGAATCCGCTGAATTCAGATAAACCCAGATTGGTGTAGTGAAAATAATATAGCCTCAAAAGGAAATAGCTTTACAAGGAAATTTCGTTCCTGCAGATCTTGTTTTATGAAGAGAATGTAAGCAGGAGAGAATCTATAATATAAAAGCCTCAGCTTCCTTTCAGAGCATTGCGCACGATAGTGACGCACCGCTCTGAAAGGATCTGAGGCTTTCAATATTTCATATATTCTTCCATCTCTTCATAAGCCAGATCTCTCATGATCTGATGCCCCTTGATCGGTTCAACCCAACCATTGGCAGACTGAAGATAGATCATGGAGACATGTTTGACAGGATCAGAAAGAATGTAGGCTCCGACAGCACCATCCCATCCAAATTCTCCGATAGAGGAACGTTGGCCATCTTTCTGATCGACCAGAACACGCACTCCCAGACCGTAGCCATAGCCGGGACCGGATGCACAGCCGAAAGTAGGATCCGCGAGAAGAGAAGTTAACTGCTCTGTTCCAAGTAAACGAATGGTTTCTTCCTTCAGGATCCGATTTCCGTTGGCACAGATACCTCCACAGGCAAGAGCATCGGCAAAACGAATGTAATCCACCGCATTTGTGATCAGACCTGCACCGCCGGATTGATAGTTGTCATTAAAGATATATCCATTATAGAAAGGCTCTAAAGGTTTCTTGGGATCTTCTGTATATGTATAGAGCTTGACTAGGTCAGGGTGCTGATAGCCGATGCCTTCTTCTCCGCGAGGAGGAAAGAAAGTGTGGGGCATTTCTACGATGTCAAAGATGTTCTCCTTTAGATATTGTCCAAAGGGCATTTTGCTGACAACTTCTATCAATGCGCCAAGGACATCATGGGATAGACTATATAGGAAACGTCTTCCTGGACGGAAGACTAAAGGTCGCTTGACAAAGCCATTAACGATCTCTACGGTTCCGGGAGTATGGTCCGTACAGTCTTTGATCGTATCCTGCGCACGCTGCCAGTCATAATCAAGACCGGAAGACATGGTAAACAGGTGACGGATAGTCATGTCAGGACCTACGATCTTCTTTTCTCCCTTTGTAAGGATATAGGCGTTTGCATAGTCAGGAAGATATTTCATGACCGGATCGTCCAGATCCATCTTTCCCTGTTCGATCAGCTGCAGCGCGGCGGTAACAGTAATGACTTTGGAACCGGAAAACAGATAATACAGAGTATCCTCACTGACCGGAGTAGTCTTTTCTGCATCAAGATGGCCGGAAAAATGGCGGTAGAGGATCTCATGATCTTTACAGACAATACAGTCGTTGGCCGGTGTGAGGTTATTTTCAACGATGGAATCCAGATGAGCTGTCAACTTGGGAAAAGAAGTCATATGTATGTCCTCCTCAAAGTGATTGAATTGATTATAGAAACGAGTAAGGGGAAGGTCAAATGATATTTTCATCGGAGTGATAGTTTATTTTGTTATTTATGTTGAAGATTATGTATTTTGCTGATGACTGAGTAAAAAAAGAAGAGTATAATTGACATCAAATTTCGTTTTCTGTGGGAGACCTAAATGAACAGCAACATTACCAGGGAGCAGGCCCTTGAACTCCTGAAAAAATACAACAAAGAACCTTTTCATATTCAGCATGCGCTGACGGTGGAGGGATGTATGCGTTATTTCGCAGAGACTCTTGGACACGGTGACGTGGATTTCTGGGGACTTTGCGGATTACTGCACGATATCGATTTTGAAAATTGGCCTGAGGAGCATTGTAAAAAGGCTCCGGAACTGCTGGCAGAGATTGGCTGCAGCGAGGAACTGGTACATTGTGTCTGTTCCCATGGCTACGGAATATGTTGCGATATCGAGCCTGTTCTGGAAATGGAGAAGATCCTCTTTGCATGTGATGAGCTTACCGGTCTGATCGGTGCTGCTGCCAGAATGAGACCTTCCAAGAGTGTCATGGATATGGAGCTTTCCTCTCTGAAGAAAAAGTTCAAGGATAAGAAGTTTGCAGCTGGTTGTTCCCGGGATGTTATCCGTGATGGTGCAGAAAGACTGGGATGGGAGCTGGATAAGCTTCTTGACCGCACGATCCTTGCTATGAGAAGCTGTGAAGAGAGCGTTAATGCTCAGATGGCAGAGTAAACTATTAAAATTTATATTATTTAGGAGGCAAGATTATGGAACTTCTGGAACAGCGCATTGTCAAAGATGGTCAGGTAAAGTCTGCTGAGATCCTGAAGGTAGACAGCTTTTTGAATCATCAGCTGGACCCTGAACTGTTTTTGGAAATGGGAAAAGAGTCGAAACGTCTGTACGAAGGCTGCGACATCAACAAGATCGTCACCATCGAAGCCAGTGGCATCGCTATTGCATGTATGGCAGGTCTGGTATTTGATTGCCCGGTCGTTTTTGCTAAGAAGGGCAAGTCACGCAATGTATCCGA
>JAZUIK010000220.1:0-8510 GCA_045642205.1 Bianqueaceae bacterium | reverse complement strand
CTGCAGCGCCTCTGGCTTCGTTGGCCATTCTTTTGGCCTCAGCCTCAGCGATGGCGACGTCCTTGTCAGCCTGAGCCTTAGCAATAGAAGCATCCTTCTGGATCTGAGACATGTTATCCTGACCCAGAGCGATGATCAGTCCCTTTTCATCTTCGATCTTCTGGATATTGCAGGAGATGATCTCGATACCCAGAGCATTCATATCTTTCTGAGCCTTTTCCTGAACCTCGTCACCGAACTTCTTACGGTCGGTGTTCAGTTCCTTCAGCTTGACCGTACCGATGATCTCACGCATGTTACCCTGGAGGGAATCGGTCAGAGCGGCGATGATGCTCTTTTCATCCATGTTCAGGAAGTTCTTCATAGCAACCTTGATGCCTTCGGGATCAGTCTTGACTCTGACCTTGGCAACTGCGTCGATATCGACACCGATGAAGTCCAACGTGGGAACATAGCCGTTCGTCTTGATATCGATGCTGATCTGCTTCAGGACCAGAACGTCCTTACGCTCGATCAAAGGAAGCTTGATGCCGGCACGGCCGATCAGGATCCGGGGCTCTCTTCGAGGACCGGAGATGATGAATGCCTTGTCCGGGGGGGCTTTGACATAGCCGCTGGCGATCAGCGATAAAAGAACCACAACTGCTAAGATAGCAGCAACGATAAAGATGATCTGCATGTTGTCCATAGTGGACCTCCTTCATAATATATCTCCAAGCCTTTGGACCGACCCGACTTTCGATCGATCCTTCGTGGCTGTTGGATATAGTCTACGACAGGGGGCTTTTTCATTACAGAGGATCCGGGGTGAATTATATAGGGATAATCCTGCAAAAAGAGAAAAAATCATCGAGAAAACTGTGGGAAGAGTGTATAATGGATAGAAAAACATCATCCAAGATGAGGAGAAAGTTATGGGCAGACGTTCAACCAGAGAAAACAAAAACATTTATCAGCTGAGCCGTGAGAAAATGGAGCTCACCCGTGAGCAGGCATCTGATAAACTGCAATATATTACCCCGGATCGTATTGAGAAGATCGAGAGTGAAAAGGTCGTTCCTCATCCGGAAGAAGTCCTGACCATGGGCGAGTGCTACGAGGAGCCCGGCCTTTGGAACTACTATTGCACCCACGAGTGCCCCATCGGACAGAGCTATATCCCTGAGGTTAAGAAGAAGGATCTGTCCCAGATCACTGTGGAGATGCTTGCAGCTTTAAATGCCTTAAACAAGGATAAAGAGCGCTTCTTGGAGATCGCTGTCGATGGAAAGATCACCAAGGAAGAAAAGAAGGATTTTGAAGAGATCCTTCAGAGAATGGAAGTTATCTCCGCCACCATCGATTCCTTAAAACTGTGGATCGAGAAGGCAATGATCACCGGAAATATCGAAGAATAATCAAGTCAGCAAAGCTGCATGATTTAGGAGTATACACATGGAACAGGTACGCATCGGCATTATCGGAACCGGTTTTACGGTCGGTATCGCCAATTCTCATTTCAAGGGCTATATGCAGTGCGACAAGACAACAGTTGTCGCCTGCTACGATAAGGTGCCAGGACGTGCAAAGCTGTTTTTAGAGCGTCACGGCATCGAGGGTGTTGAGGTATGTGGATCTTTGGAGGAACTGTTCTCTAAAGTAGATGCCGTCAGCATCTGTCTTCCTAACGCAGAACATGTTCCTATGGCCATCAAGGCCATGGAGGCAGGTAAGCATGTACTGGTGGAGAAGCCTTTCTCCGTCAATGCCCATGAAGCAGAAAAAGCTCTGGAGTGTGCTAAGGATCATCCAGAGCTGGTCGCTATGACCGTACTGAATTTCCGTGAGCAGCCTGCAGCCATGTATCTGAAAGAAGTAGTGGACAGTGGTCTGCTTGGTCCTATCCGTTTCATCAAAGTCATGTATGGCGGCGGCCGCATCGGTAATCCCAATGTGCTTCTGGAATGGAGATTGCAGCATGATCTATCCGGTACCGGCTCTCTGGGAGACTTTGGTGCCCATATGATTGATGTATCTGACTGGATCTTCCGCGAGCAGTGCGGTAAGTTTATTTCCTATACCGCTGCAGTTACTACAAATGTTACCCATCGCGGTCTGGTGGATCCTGCTTCTCCGGAAGGAAATCGCCTTGGCGAAGAGAAAGCGGTGGTCACCAATGATGATACGGCTCAGTTTATGGCTGTGTCCGAGAGTGGTACCATGTTCTCCTATATGACCAGTCGTATGAATCTTTTAGGAAACAGTATCGAGGTCGTTGGAGAGAAGGGAGCCTTCTCTATCAGCAATCAGTGGGGACCCACCCATGTGGGAATGTTGTGTAAGGATCAGATCCTTCCCGGACAGAGTGAGATCGTTCCCGGTATGGTCTCCGTAGCGATCCCTGAGAGGATCATTGAAGCAGGAGATGTGAATGTGGGACACTTTGGGGTTATCTCTGAGTTTGCGGATTGTATTTTGAACCATAAAAAGCCTGTAAGAGATTTTGAAAGAGGTCTGTTCGTTCAGAAGCAGCTGGATCGATTTGAGAAAGCAGCCATGAAGGGCATGACCGTATTTGCAAAGTAAAGAGTTATATCAACCAGGATACAGATGAATAGATAGTATTTAGGAGATAGTCATGTCGAATCAGATCAAGATGGGATTTTTGACCAATGCCTTAGTGTGGGCAGGAATGAGCGAGTATGCGGATATCGCTGCCTGGGCGAAACAGAGTGGATTTAATGATCTTGAAGTGGGACCGACCATTCCTCAGGATCAGGCTATGTTCGAGAAGATCGCGGAAGAGACCGGGATCATGCCCCAGACCTTTATCTATTGCCGCAATCTGCTGGATCCCAAAGAAGGGGAGATGCATAAAAAGAACCTGATCGATCGTATCGAGATGGCATCTCGCCTTGGAATGAAGACGGTTGTGACTACCACCGGTATTACACCTGCATCTACTGTGGAAGGAAATGCCGTGAAGTATGATCCGGAGGCTTCTTTGGATGCGGTCGTAGAGAACTTCAAGCCGATCCTGGAACTGGCGGAAAAGAAGGATATCCGCATTGCCTATGAACTCTGCCCGAATATGTTCAATATCGCCATCTCTCCGTATATGTTGGATCTTCTGTTTGAGAGAATGCCCTCCGATCATCTGGGAATCTGTCTGGATCCTTCTCACCTGATCTGGGAAATGATCGATGTGTATGATTTTGCCAAAGAGTATGCCCATAAGATCTATCATGTCCATGGTAAGGATGGAGAAGTGGATGAAGCTCTGATGAAGCGTCAGGGAATCCTCCATACAGTCCACGTTCTAAAAGAAGAAGAGGACCATGGAGAAGGAAGAAAATCCTATACCACCAGCTGGCACAGAGATCGTCTTCCGGGCCTTGGTATCCTGGATTGGGGAAAGATCATTGCGCCTTTGAAGGAAGCCGGCTTTGACGGAACCATCAGTATCGAACATGAGGATCCCATCTGGTGCGGATCCGTTGAAAAGATCCAGCATGGTATCCTTCTGGCAAAGGAACATCTGGAACAGTTCATCTGATCGAAGAAGAGTCCATCTTCGATCGAAAATGCAGCGTCGTCTGTGAGAGTAAGTTATGACACAAGTAAAAAAGAGTAAAATGGTCATGAGGGATATGACCACAGGAAATCCCCTGAAACATCTGATGATGTTTGCGATCCCACTGCTGATCGGTAATATCTTTCAGCAGGTCTATAGTTTGGTAGATACCATGGTGGCAGGTTACACCTTAGGAGACGGAGCCATTGCAGCCATCGGTGCTACCCACTTCTTGAACGGCGTACTGATCAGTACAGCCAATGCATTGAACAATGGATTTGCCATCGTAGTGACCCAGAGTTTTGGATCCGGTAACCGTGATCGCATGAGAAGAGCCATCGCCGGTCAGATGATGCTGAATCTTGGATTCGATCTTCTGCTGACAGTTTTGTCTCTGACTTTCCTGGTTCCTATGCTGAAGTTCCTGGCAATCCCTGATAGCATCTTCCAGGATTCCTACGGATACATGTTTATCCTTCTCTCCGGTGTGGTGGGAACCATCGTATATAACATGTTCTCTTCTATCTTGAGAGCAGTAGGAAACTCCAGGACGCCTCTGTATTTCCTGATCATCTGCAGTGTTCTGAATGTGATCTTGGATCTGCTGTTCATTATCGGATTTCATATGGGAGTCAGGGGAGCCGCTTTAGCGACCATCATCTCCCAGATCATTTCCGGTATCCTTTGCGGAGTGTATCTTTGGAAGAACTACCGGGAGATCTTGCCGAAGAAAGAGGATTTCAGAAGCATCAGCAAGGAACTGATCAAGGATCTTCTGACTACCGGTCTGGCTATGGCTATGATGATCTGTGTGGTAGACTTTGGATCTATCTTCTATTCCAGAGCGAATAACTCTCTGGGAGAGCTGTACATCACATCCTATTCTGCTGCGTATAAGTACGTGGGTATCTTTATGCAGCCCATCGGTACTTTATCTACCGCATGTTCTACCTTCATCGGACAGAACTTCGGTGCGAAACAGAAAGACAGGATCACCTACTGTCTGAAACTGATCTTAGTAGTGGAGCTGATCTATTCGGCTCTGGCGATCCTTGTGGCCTTTAGCTTTGGCCCCGGTCTGATCCGTTTCCTGACCAATACCTCGGATGAGGCGGTGATCAGGGAAGGTGCTTTCTGCTTAAGAGCCCACATCGCCTTTTATCCTTTCCTGGGATTTTTGCTTCCTCTTCGAGCAGCACTTCAGTCCATGAAGCAAAAGACAGCACCTCTGATCTCCAGCTTTATCGAGCTGGGAATCAAGATCATCACTTCGTTCTTTGTGGTACCCGTTATCGGATTCGTGGGAACCTGTTTTACGGAGCCGGTATGCTGGGTAGTCATGGTAGCTTTCCTGATTGTCTACTATCTGCTTAAAAGAAAGAAGATCTTCAGTGTCATGTTGGCGCAGGGATAAATGTAAAAGGTACATTTGTTATTAAAAGCACTTCAATCATATAATCAATGAAATCTATAAAGGAGAAACAAACATGATCCGCGTTGGAATCTACAATGAAAATGTCCATGAGAAGATCGATGAGCGCGTTCGCAGCGTTTATCCCGAGGGAATCCATGGACAGCTTGCTGCCTTTCTTGGACAGGAAGAGGACTTTGAAGTTGTTAACTGCTTTACGGTAGACAATGTCAATGACATTACCCCTGAGGCACTAAAAGGTATCGATGTCATGCTCTGGTGGGGCCATATGGCACATGATAAGGTACCGGATGAGGTCGTCTATGCTATCAAGGATGCTGTTCTGATGGGAATGGGTATGATCTTCCTTCATTCCGGACATCACTCTAAACCCTTCCGTACCCTGATGGGCACCAGCTGTAATCTGAATTGGAGAGAAGACGGTGACTTCGAGAGAGTATGGACTGTCAATCCCGCTCACCCCATTGCTCAGGGTGTTGGTCCTTACTTTGAGATCCCTCATGTGGAGACCTATTCCGAACCCTTCGGTATTCCCAATCCTGATGAAGTTGTCTTCATCGGATGGTACGAGGGAGGAGAGGTGTTCCGTTCCGGATGCACCTTCCACAGAGAGAACGGAAGGATCTTCTATTTCCAGCCCGGTCATGAGACCTTCCCCATCTATTACGATCCCACGATCCAGAAGGTCATCAAGAATGCGGTACGCTGGGCAGCTCCTATCTACAGAGCAGATGCCCTGGTATGTCCTCATGTGAAGAGACCCGGGGAAGAGTAATCACAAAATAATTGAATATATCATAAGCAAAGGAACTCATCGGTTTCTCACCGCGGAAAATGCGGCTCGAAAGACGATGAGTTTCTTTGCTATATATAGTGGATTGTTCAAGCCGACAGAAGATATACAATTTTGACATGCAATTTAGATAATGAAAAAAGCTCCCGCTTCTTTTGGAAGCGAGAGCTTTTGTTAGCTTATAGCTTAATTCCTGAGTTGGAATTACTTAAGAGCCTCAGCAACAGCAACTGCAACAGCAACAGTAGCACCAACCATGGGGTTGTTACCCATTCCGAGGAAGCCCATCATCTCAACGTGAGCGGGAACGGAAGAGGAACCTGCGAACTGTGCGTCGGAGTGCATACGTCCCATGGTATCAGTCATACCGTAGGAAGCGGGACCTGCAGCCATGTTATCGGGATGCAGGGTACGGCCGGTACCACCACCGGATGCAACGGAGAAGTACTTCTTGCCCTGCTCGATGCATTCCTTCTTGTAGGTACCTGCAACAGGATGCTGGAAACGGGTGGGGTTGGTGGAGTTACCGGTAATGGAAACGTCAACACCTTCCTTGTGCATGATAGCAACACCCTCGCGAACATCGTCTGCACCGTAGCAGCGAACGTTTGCACGCTCACCATCGGAGTAGGGGATCTCGCGAACGATCTTCAGCTCACCGGTGAAGTAGTCAAACTGAGTCTGAACATAGGTGAAGCCGTTGATACGGGAAATGATCTGAGCTGCGTCTTTTCCAAGACCGTTCAGGATAACGCGCAGAGGAGTCTTACGTGCCTTGTTAGCGTTCTTAACAATACCGATTGCACCCTCAGCAGCTGCGAAGGACTCGTGACCAGCAAGGAATGCGAAGCACTGAGTCTCGTCGCGCAGAAGCATTGCGCCCAGGTTACCATGGCCGATACCAACCTTACGGTCTTCAGCAACAGAACCGGGGATGCAGAATGCCTGCATACCGATACCGATAGCTTCAGCAGCCTCAGCAGCGGTCTTAACACCCTTCTTGATAGCGATTGCAGCGCCTACGCAGTAAGCCCATGCAGCGTTCTCGAAGCAAATGGGCTGAATGCCCTTGGTGATCTCATAGGGATCGAAGCCTTTTTCCTGGCAGAGTGCGCGGCACTCTTCGATGGAGGAAAGGCCATACTCAGCGATGACAGCGTTGATCTTGTCAACACGTCTCTCGTAGCTTTCAAATAATGCCATGATTACTTCCTCCTTTAATTATTCGTGGCGGGGATCAATGTACTTTGCAGCATTGTCCCACTGACCGTAATGGCCGGTTGCCTTCTTAACTGCTTCGTTAGCGTCCATACCAGCCTTGATGTTCTCCATCATGGGGCCCATCTTTACGAACTCATAACCGGTGATCTCATTGTCAGCGTTAAGAGCGATCTTGGTGATGTAGCCTTCGGTAAGCTGCAGGTAACGGGGTCCCTTTGCCTTGGTAGCGTACAGGGTACCGATCTGACCGGTCAGACCCTTACCAAGATCTTCCAGAGCGCCACCGATGGGAAGTCCACCCTCGGAGAAAGCGGTCTGAGTACGTCCGTAGACGATCTGCAGGAACAGCTCACGCATAGCAGTGTTAATTGCGTCGCAAACAAGGTCGGTGTTCAGAGCTTCCAGAATGGTCTTGCCGATCAGGATCTCGGAAGCCATAGCAGCGGAATGGGTCATACCGGAGCAGCCGATGGTCTCAACCAGAGCTTCTTCGATGATACCGTCCTTGACGTTCAGGGTAAGCTTACAAGCACCCTGCTGAGGAGCACACCAGCCAATACCATGGGTAAGACCGGAGATGTCCTTGATTTCCTTAGCCTGTACCCACTTTCCTTCTTCCGGAATGGGAGCAGGACCATGATATGCACCCTTCGCGACGGGGCACATCTTTTCAACTTCTGCTGAATAGATCATGTCTATCTCTCCTATATATAGAAATAATACGTGTACGGACCTTTGAAAAAAGTCCGTCAATATTATAACGATTTCCTATCTCTGCGTCAAGGAAAACAACAAAGAGGGGAGAATGGACGGAAGAGAGAAAAATGGATTCACCTACTTTGTTTTGTGCAAATATGCGTTTGCTCCATAATTATGCACTTGTGTTGTATATATGCACTTAGAGAGAAAAGCCAACAGACCACATAAAAGCGCGGAATTCAGCAACAATCGCCTGAGAATAGATGTTTTATACAAAATATTCGCAGTATGATAGTCAAAATGCCCAAAAAGAAGAAGAGGGAGATTTATAATGGTATAAATATACACGAAAATGCGAAATAATGCATAAATATGCAATATTTTCTTGACTTGTGCATAAAATGAGTGTAAAATACCATTCATCCTGTTATATAGAAGGAAAAAAGGAGAAAAAACATGAAAAAGATTATTGCTGTCCTTATGGCAGTTATGATGGTCATGATGGCAACCGCTTGCGGTTCCAAGACCACCGAGAAGGCAACCGTCAATGTTCTGGACATCCAGCTGAGCCAGGAAGAGTACGCATACGCTGTTAACCCCAACAAGCCTGAGCTTGTTGATCAGATGAATGCTTTCCTTGAGCAGTGCAAGCAGGACGGCACCTTTGATGAGATCATCAATCACTACTTTGGCGACGGCGAGCCTGTTGCAGTTGCTTCCGCTCAGGAAGATGCTTCCAAGGATCAGCTGATCGTTATCACCGAGCCCGGCTTCGAGCCCTTCGAGTACCTCTCCGGCGACAAGTTCATGGG
>JAZUIK010000219.1:0-25900 GCA_045642205.1 Bianqueaceae bacterium | reverse complement strand
GGAGGCAGCTGATTCTTCAGTTTTTCATAGCGCTCTAAGCGCTCACGGCTCTTGGTGCCTCTGGCCTGAGGACCGCGAAGGACCCATGCCAGTTCCCGGCGAAGGATGTTCTGACGCTTACTTTCGGATGCAGCCTGCATTTCTTCTCTGCGGGCTTTGCCATCCAGGTAGGAAGAATAGCCGCCTTCGTAGAAATAGTTCTTTCCGAAGGAAATCTCCATGACCCGGTTGCAGACACGCTCCAGAAAGTAGCGGTCGTGAGTGACCATTAAAATAGCACCGTTATAGCGGGAGAGATAATCTTCCAGGTAGGTGATCATCTGAGCATCCAGATGGTTGGTAGGCTCATCCAGGATCAGTACATCCGTCGGATGGACCAGAGCGGAAGCAATGGACACGCGCTTTACCTGACCGCCGGAAAGTTCTCCCATCTTCTGATTACGATCCGTGATCCCGAGACGGGTCAGGATCTCCACGGCTTCATATTCTGCCAGAGCACGAGCCGTAGGGTCCAGATCCTCGAAGACCTGCTGCATGATGGTGTTGTCGGGATTGAAGGAGGGATTCTGAGAAAGATATCCGATACGTACGTTGGGGTCGGTAGAGACATTGCCCTCATCCGGATCCTCCACCATGGCAGCCACTCGAAGTAGCGTGGACTTGCCGGTACCGTTGACACCGATGACACCCAGGCGATCGCCCTCGGTCAGATAAAAGGTAACATTGTCCAGCAGCTGTCTCAGTCCATAGGACTTGGAGACCTGTTCGACATTTAATAACATAAGATTTCTCCGTTCCGATAGGAAGTATTACTGTCTGACTCTGCCTTCCAGGAAGACTTCGGCAGCTTTGATACCGTCGATAGCAGCGGAGGTAATACCGCCTGCATAGCCGGCACCTTCGCCCATGGGATAAAGACCCTTTAAGTTGCTCTGGAAATCTTCTCCGCGGACAATGCGTACGGGAGAAGAACTGCGGGATTCCACGCCGGTCAGGACGGCATCCGGACGATCAAAGCCTTTGATCTTTCTTCCGAAGGCACCGCCGGGCGCTAAGCCCTCGGCAATGGTATCACCGATAAAGTCAGGAAGGATCTCACGCAGGTTAGCCGCATGGACACCGCCGGTAAAACTGGGAGTGACATCTCCGAAGGAAGCCTCTGTGGAAGGACGGTTTTCTACGAAGTCTTTGAGAGTCTGGCAGGGGGCATGATAATTGCTGCCGCCGAGCAGATAGGCTTTGTGCTCCAAGTCTCTCTGGAAACAGCATCCGCTGAGGACACCGCCCTGTTCACGATAGGGAGCATAATCCTCCGGCGTCACGTTAACAAGAAGGGCGGAGTTGGAGTTATCTTCATCACGGGCATAGTTGCTCATACCGTTGGTGACAACGGTTTCCTTTTCGGAGGCGGAGGCGATGACCACGCCGCCGGGGCACATACAGAAGGTGTAAAGAGATCTGCCGGTCTCTGCCTGATAGGTCAGTTTATAACTGGCAGCACCAAGGAGGGGACTGCCTGCATAGGAACGATACTGGTCCTTGTCGATCATGGTGCGGGGATGTTCGATACGAAGACCTACCGCAAAGGCCTTTTCCTCCATATAGACACCGGTATCTACCAGCATCTTGAAGGTGTCTCTGGCACTGTGGCCGATGCCCATGAAGACATGGGAGGCAGGCTCTTCTGTGATCTTTCCGTTCGAGTCCTCGATCTTCACAGAGGTGATGTGCCTTTCGCCGCCGATCTCTTTCGTTCCAAAGCCCACTAATCTGGTGGAGAAACGGATGTCGGCACCGAGAGAGAGCATCTCTTCACGCATGTTTTTGACAACGATCTGTAGACGGTCGGTTCCCACATGAGGCTTGGCATCATATAAGATGCTTTCGGGAGCACCGGCCTTAACGAATTCCTCCATGACAAAATGACCACGGAGGGTAGGGTCTTTGATCAGGGTGTTAAGCTTACCATCGGAATAGGCTCCTGCACCGCCTTCGCCAAACTGGACGTTGGACTCGGTGTCGAGGATGCCATCCTTAAAGAAGACCAAAGTATCTTCGGTGCGCTTTTCTACCGGCTTTCCTCGCTCGATGATCAGAGGCTTTAATCCAGCCCGAGAGAGGAGCAGTCCGCAGAAAAGGCCCGCAGGACCAAGGCCCACGACCACGGGACGGGACATATCCGAGGAGGAAGGCGCCATGGGAGGATTGTAGGAGGGAGTCTTCTCCAGGCGCTGCCAGGCAGCCTTTTGTTTGTTTGGAATGCGGCTCCATACCTTATCTTCCTTGGCAAGAGTCACATCGATGGTATAGACAAAGTAGAAACGCTCTTCACTTCCCCTTGCCTTGTCACCGCGTCCGGAGGGACGGCGTGCGTCCAGAGACCGGCGGATGATCTTGTAGGAAAGAGGATGCTGATCGGAGAGGTGGAGCTCCTGACGAAGGGCTCTCTCCAGTCCGGATCCCTGGACCTCCAGGGGCTGTTTCCACTGGGTGATTCGAATCATAGGTTCTCCTTTCGGGGATACTTCCCCGAGGATGAAAATCATTGGTCAATACATAGTATAACTACAATAGTATATCCTTTAAGAATGCCCTTTGCAAGGTTTACAAATACCGCGAAAATATGGTAAAATCTTGCAGATATAGGTCTGTTTGGAAACAGACCACGGAGGTAACTCATGAGAAGTATGACGGGCTTTGGCCGCGGCGAAAAAGAAGCAAACGGCCATCAGTTTACGATCGAGATAAAAACAGTCAATTCCCGCTTTCTGGAGACCAATCTTCGGATCCCTCACCAGTTCAATGTGCTGGAGGCATCTGTGAGAGCCATCATGAAGGAGCGTATCGCCAGAGGTAAGGCAGATGTCAGCATCCGCTATGTGAACCACAGCGATGAGCAGGGAAGCATCTGGGTCAACACCATCAAGATGGGAGAGTATGTGAAGGCTCTTTCTGAGGCAGCAGATCAGTTCGGTCTGGTCAACGACCTGAAGATGAGCAATCTGGTCAGTCTTCCCGGTGTTGTGGAGTCCGAAGCAGCGGATGGAGACATGGAAGTCATCAAGCCGGTACTGACCGATGCTTTGAATGAGGCCATCGATGCTCTGAACGCCATGCGTCTTAAAGAAGGCGAGATCCTCAAGGAAGACTTTGCCCAGAAGTTAAACGAGCTGGAAGAGCATGTGATTGCCGTGGAGGCAGATGCTCCCAAGGTCGTTATGGGTTATAAGGAAAAACTCTATGCCCGCATGGATGAGTATCTGGATAAGGCAAAGCTGCAGCAGATCGATACAGCCAGACTGGAGCAGGAAGTGACTGTCTTCAGTGATAAGTGCTGCATCGACGAAGAGCTCACCAGACTCCATTCCCATATCCGTCAGTACAGGGAGATCATCGAAAAGAAGGAACCCATCGGACGTCAGTTGGATTTCCTGACCCAGGAACTGAACCGTGAGTGCAATACCATTGCCTCCAAGTCCAATGACCTGGAGATCACCCGTCATGCCCTGGCAATGAAGAATATCGTGGAGAAGATCCGCGAGCAGATCCAGAATATCGAATAAACCAGGTGGCGGAGCCACCTGGGACGTTTCGAGCACAGCTCGAAACTATGCAATCAGGTGGACAAGCCACCTGAGCCGTTTTGAGCTTAGCTCAAAACTATGCGTTAATTAGAGATACAGAGATGGGAGAATATAAATGAGCGAAACTAGACGTGGTACTCTGGCGGTTATTTCCGGTTTTTCCGGTGTCGGCAAGGGAACCGTTGTGACAAAGATGGTAAAGGAAAAGGGGTATGCCCTGTCCATTTCTGCGACGACCAGAAACCCCAGACCCGGCGAGGAGAACGGGGTTCATTATTATTTCATCACGAAGGAAGAGTTTGAAAAGCGCATTGCGGAGAACGACTTCTTTGAGTATGCACAGTACGTGGGCAATTACTATGGTACACCCAAATCCTTCGTCATGAAGCAGCTGGAAGAGGGCAAGGACGTGATCCTGGAGATCGAGTCCGCCGGTGCTTTCAAAGTCAAGGAACAGTATCCTGAGGCACTCCTTATCTACATGCTGCCGCCCAGTATGCAGATCCTGGTGGATCGACTGGTGGGAAGAGGTACCGAGACCATGGAAGTGATCAAAGGACGCCTCCATCAGGCTGCGGACGTGGAACTGGAAAGAGCCAGAAAATATGATTTCCTCATTGTGAATGACGAGATCGAATCCTGTATGAAGGAACTGGATCGTATGATCAAGACCCATACGGGAATCGGACCCAATGGATCCGATCTGCTGAATGCTCTGGAGCAGGAAGCAAAGGCAATGGAACTGTAAAAAAAGATAGATTTTATCAAGGTTTCGTGGTACAATAACGGGTACTGTATAGAAAGGGGAATTGAAATGTTACATCCTTCTTATGTTGAATTGATCGACCATGTAAACAACGTTAACCGTGAAAAGGGAGACGCTGAGATCAACAGCCGCTACACCCTGGTCATGGGTGTTGCCAAGAGAGCTCGTGACCTTGTCAACGGTGCTCCCATGATGGTAGATGACACCACCAACGGACGTATGATCTCCCAGGCTGTCATGGAGATGAACGAGGAAAAGCTCGGCATCATCACCACCGAGGCCGAGGAAGAGGAAGAGGTCGCAGCTGAAGATATGGCTGTTGTAGACCTGTCTACCAACCCTGACGAAGAATAATGCTGAATTTCGCCCGTATCATTATTAACATGCACCACCAGAAGGTCGATCAGGTCTATACCTATCGTCTGGAGGGGGAAGCCCTGGAGGGCGCTGCTGTGGGAATGATGATCCGCGTTCCGTTTGGAAACAGGCAAAGTGCGGAGGGCTATATCGTCGAACTGATGGATCAGGAGACCGCGAAGGCGGATCTCCCGGAATCGGTTCCTTTAAGCAGGATCAGACCTGCAAAGGAGCTCCTGTCCGATAAGCCCGTTTTCACGGAAAAGGATCTGGCACTGGCAAGAGAGATGCAAAGGCGTTATATGGCGCCTCTTTCTGCGTGCCTTTCTTTATTTGTTCCGAAAATGGCTTATCTGAAGGAACGTGAGGTGGACAGGGTCATTCTGCTCCAAAGAGCAGAGGAGATCCATGGTCGCCTTGGCAGTAATCAGAAAAAGATCCTGGAGGAACTAGAGAGAAGAGATGGTTCTGCTCTGGTAAGGGAACTCCGGGAGACCTTGAGTGTCACAGCGGAAACGCTGCGCACTCTGGAGAAAAAAGCCTATATACGGATCGATAAGGAGTCGGAGGGAAAACCGCCGACTGCTTTTGTATCTGAAAGAACTCATCCTCTGTCTCTGAATGCCCAGCAGCAATCGGCAAAGAATGCCATTGTCAGGGCCTTGGAGGAGGAAAGATATGAAGGCTTTCTGCTTCACGGCATTACCGGAAGCGGAAAAACGGAAGTCTATATGCAGTGCATCCAGCGTGCACTGGATAAGGGCAAACAGGCGATCCTTCTGGTGCCGGAGATCTCTCTGACACCCCAGCTCATCGATGTGTTTACCCGAAGATTTGGAGAAAAGGTAGGCGTTACCCACTCCCGCATGACAGATAAAGAGCGTTCTGTTCTCTGGCATCTGGCAGATAAGGGAGAATACCGGGTCGTTATCGGACCAAGATCTGCCTTGTTTACTCCTTTCAGAGAACTGGGACTGGTGATACTGGATGAGGAACATGAATCCAGCTATCGCTCGGAACAGATGGCACCTCACTATCATGCCAGAGAAGTGGCAGAGGAAAGATGCCGGCAGTTCCATTGTCCTTTGGTACTCGGATCAGCGACTCCTTCGGTGGAGACCTATTACAGGGCTCAGCCAAGGTCAGAAGAAGAGAAAGATGTTCATGCACTTACACTGCTTTCCATGACAGAAAGAGCGGTCAAAGGAGCAGCACTTCCCAAGGCGGAAGTCGTGGATATGCGTGCAGAGATCGCTGAGGGTAATATGTCCATCTTCTGCGAGAAATTAGCTGAAAAGATCAGGGAAAGACTGGATAAGAAGGAGCAGGTCATTCTGTTCCTGAACAGAAAAGGATACTCTACGACGGTCAGTTGCAGAGGCTGCGGTTTCGTACTCAAATGTCCCCGATGCAATCTTCCCTATACCTATCACAAAGATAAAAACCGCCTGATCTGCCATCATTGCGGTAAGGATGTTTCTCTGCCGGAGACCTGCCCGACCTGCGGAAGCAAATATTTAAAGCAGTTCGGTATCGGAACCCAGAAGGTGGAGGAGATGACCAAAGCCATGTTCCCTGAGGCCAGAGTCATGCGCATGGACATGAGTACCATGCAGCAGGGCGAGGACTATGAAAAGGTATATCAGACCTTCCGAAAAGGAGAGGGAGATATCCTCATCGGAACCCAGATGGTAGCGAAGGGTTTTGACTTCCCCGGGGTGACCTTAGTAGGCATCCTGGCGGCAGATATGACGCTGTTTGATCCGGATTTCCACGGCGTGGAAAAGACATTCCAGCTTTTGACGCAGGTGGCAGGAAGGGCCGGAAGAGCGGAAAAAGAGGGCGAGGTCTACATCCAGACCTATTCCCCTGAGCATTATTGCATCCAGGCAGCCAAGGAGCAGGATTACGCGGCCTTCTATAAAAATGAGATCGCAGCGCGACATCTTTTAGAATGTCCTCCCTTTACCCATCTGGCACAGGTGGTGATCTCCGGAGGCAACGAAGAGGTTGTCAGAGAAGAGATCGGCAGTCTGTGTGAACTGATGAAGGGCTATACCAAGGACAGACCCATCGAGGTACTGGGACCTTCGCCGGCTTCTCTTCGGAAGATCAACAACATCTACCGATGGAAGATCCTGGTCAAATGCGAGGAAGAGGAGAGACTGAGAAACTTTATCCTCTACTGCTGCCGCAAATGGGCCGGCATGAACAAAGCTCATGAACTGTTAACAATGGATATCGATCCCACCAGCATTCTGTAAAAGGCGGGATCACGATGATTTGTCCTATAGAATCTGATAAGAGAAAGGAACCACAACCATGGCACTGAGAAATATTCGTATCAATGACGATCCGATCCTGAGAGAGAACTCCAGAGATGTAACGGACTTCGGTAATCGTACCCAGATGCTGATCGACGACATGTTCGATACCATGTATGACGCAGAGGGTGTCGGTCTGGCAGCCGTTCAGGTCGGTGTATTGAAGAAGGTCATTGTCATCGATACCGGTGAGGTCGGTGAAAAGCTGGTCCTGATCAATCCTGAGATCATCGCTACCGAAGGTGAGCAGCATACCCAGGAGGGCTGCCTGTCTGTTCCCGGTCGTGCTGCGATCTGCAAGCGTCCTCAGAAGGTAACGGTCCGCGCACTGGATCGTGACGGTAAGGAATTCGAGATTACCGGCGAAGATCTTCTGGCAAAGGCATTCTGCCATGAGATCGACCATCTGTATGGTAAGCTCTATATCGACCAGGTCGAGGAGTGGGTGGTCCGCTGATGAAAGTCGTCTATATGGGAACACCGGAGATCGCGGCTTCTGTTCTGGAAAAGGTTATCGACCTTTCCAAGACGGAGGACATCGAACTCCAGGCTGTCTTTACCCAGCCGGATAAGCCGGTGGGAAGAAAGCAGATCATGACGCCCCCGGCGGTCAAGGTCCTGGCGGAAGCCAACGGGATCCCGGTCTACCAGCCTAAGCGTATCAAGCGTCCTCGCTGGGTAGAGCTGTTAAAAGAATTATCGCCTGATCTGATCCTGGTTACGGCTTACGGCCAGATCTTAAGCCAGGAGATCCTGGATATCCCGCCTATGGGATGCATCAATATGCATGCTTCTCTGCTTCCCAAATACCGCGGAGCTGCGCCCATTCAGTGGGTCATTGTTAATGGTGAGGAAAAGACCGGTGTGACCGCCATGCAGATGGATGCAGGTATGGATACCGGCGATATGCTGATCACCAGAGAAGTCGTCATCGAGAAGACCGATAACTGTGATACGCTCTACGATAAGCTCTCAGAAGAAGGAGCTCTTTTGATCGAGGAAGTTTTAAGAAAACTTCTGAAGGGAGAGACTCTTCCCAGAACGCCCCAGTGTCACGAAGAGGCGACCTATGCTTCCATGATCACCCGTGAACATGGACTGATCGACTGGAATAAGAGCGCCGAGGCGATCGAATGCATGAACCGCGGTTTTTACGGATGGCCCGGCACCTATAGTTTCCTTTCTTTCGGTGATGGAAAAGAAACAAAGAAATGTTCCATCCTGAAGGTATCCTTCCCTGAGGATATCCAGACGGAATGCACTCAGGCGGGAGCGATCCTTCCGGAATATCTGGGAAGCAAGCACCCCAGACTCATTGTCTGCTGCGGCGAAGGTCTTTTGGAGATCGAGTCTCTGCAGATGGTGGGAAAGAAAGCGATGGATACGGAAGCTTTCCTGCGCGGCATGAGAGAGATGCCCGTCAGCTTTGTCAACGAATAATCAGCTCGATAAAAATTATTGAATAAAGGAGACGCGTATGTATTTTGATATTTACTATGTGATCCTTGTACTTCCCACGGTCATCCTGGCACTGATCGCTCAGGCCAGCGTGAAGAGTACCTTTAACCGCTATGCCACTGTTTTCAACCGTCGCGGAATGACCGGAAGAGATGTGGCAGAATACATTTTGCACAGTGCAGGGATCTACGATGTGACCATTCAGCCCATTGCCGGTTCCCTGACAGATAACTACAATCCGACCCAGAAGACCCTGAACCTGTCGGAATCTGTCTATGGTGTCAGCTCCATTGCTGCTGCCGGTGTAGCCGCTCATGAGTGCGGTCATGCGATCCAGCATGCCCAGAGTTATTATCCCCTGCAGCTGAGAAATGCTATTATCCCCATTACCAACATCGGTTCCAAACTGAGCATGCCTCTGATCCTGATCGGTCTTCTGGTCAGTGGTTCCAGCAGCTATGCGGTTTCCACCGGAAGCCCTCTGGGATACAAGATCATCTACGTCGGTATTATGCTCTATGGTCTGGCAGTCCTGTTCCAGGTGCTGACCGTTCCGGTAGAGTTCAATGCATCCAAACGTGCTCTGACGATCCTCAGTGAGTCTCAGCTCCTGATGCAGGATGAGGTTGCCGGAGCGAGAAAGGTCCTGTCTGCAGCAGCCATGACGTATGTAGCCGCTATGGCTCAGTCCCTTGCCAGCATGCTCAGATTGATCCTGATCTTCGGTAATCGCGGCAACTCCAGAGGAAGACGATAAGTTTATGGAGGGCGGCAGCAAGAAGACAGTCGGTGCCATGAGAAAACTCTCAGCCCTCGCTTTGGTAGAGATCTTAGATCAGGGAGGGTTTGCTTCACTGGTCATCGATCACAGCTTAAAAAATCTGGACGCAGAGAGAAGTGCCAAGGGACTTGCTCCCGTGGAGGAAAGAGACAGACGCTTTTTCGCTTCCCTGGTCTACGAAGTGGTTCGACACAGAGAGACTATCGACGGAGCGATCGCTAAGTTTTCCAAAACACCCTTGAAAAAGATCCGTCCCTACGTGCTCTCCTGTATGCGGATAGGGATCGCTCAGCTCTGGTACATGGATGGCGTGAAACCCTACGCGGCAATCTCCGAATCCGTGGAACTGGTCAAGCAGGCAGGTTTCAAAGGATTAGCACCCTATGTGAACGGTGTGCTCCGCAATGTGCAGCGCATGGGAAAAGTGGAGGAATCCTCTGACGCGGAGATCCCGGAGTGGATATTGGATTCTCTTCGAAAGGATTACGGTGAGACATGGGTCTCTTCCTTCGTGGAAGCCATGGATACCGTAAGACCTCTGTGTCTTAGAAGAAACAGATGGAAAATGAAGGAAGGAGAGTTAACACTCCTTCTGGATGAGTTAAAAAAGACAGCCCCGGAGGCAGAGTTGATCGGAGAAGGTCATCTGTGCAAGGAGGCCGTCTATGTCCGTCATCCGGGTAACATCGGCGCCTTTTCTCTGTATCAGCAGGGAATGGTCAGTGTACAGGATGAGAGTTCCATGGCCGCCGTTATGGCACTGGATCCTCAAAAGGGAGACAGGGTGCTGGATTTGTGCGCGGCACCGGGAGGAAAGAGCTGTTTTACAGCGGAACGAATGGAAAATGAAGGCTATGTCTCCAGCCGTGATATCCATCCTCACAGAGTCAAGTTGATCGAGGAGGGAGCGAAGAGACTGGGACTTAACATCATCCATGCACAGGTATCGGATGCATCCCTTCAGAAAGAAGAGGATAAGGAGGCTTTTGACAGAGTCCTTCTGGATGCACCCTGCAGCGGATGGGGCATCCTTCGATCCAAAAGAGATATCGCAAAGAATCATAGCATGGAAGCCATCGAAGAGCTTCCGGCTTTGCAAAGACAGATGCTGAGGACCGCACAGGCTGCCCTTAAAAAGGGAGGCCGACTGGTCTACAGTACCTGTACGTTGCGTAAAGAAGAAAACGAAGAGCAGGTCGAGTGGTTTTTAAAGGAATATCCTAGATTTGAACTGCTGGATCTGAAAGAAGTCTTCCCTGAGTTCAGGGAAGAGGATGGAAATCTGGATCAGATGATGACCTTAAAACCCATCCCGGATGGTCACGATGGATTTTTCGTGGCCGCTTTGAAAAAGAATTAACAAGACAGGAGTACGAAGAGCACATGGAAAGAGATCCGATCAGCCTTAGCCGCCAGGAATGGCGTAAGACGATGGAAGAGATGGGCGAAAAGTCCTTTAGAGGGGATAGTCTGTTTCAGTGGATCCATCTGCGTCATGCCATCAGTTATGATGAGATGAGCGATCTTTCCAAGGGCCTTCGTCAGAAACTTCAGGAGGAACTTCCCCTGATGATGCCATCGATCGAGACGGTGCAGAGAGCCAAGGACGGCACCTGCAAGTTTCTGGTCAGGTTATCGGATGGACGCAGCGTGGAATGTGTCCTCATGAAGTATAAGTTCGGCTATTCACTTTGCATCTCTTCCCAAGCGGGCTGCCGAATGGGCTGCCGCTTCTGTGCTTCCACCCTGGCTGGACTGGAACGATCCTTAACGGGCGGAGAGATGGCAGCGCAGGTCTATCTGGTAGAGAGAAGTGAAAATGTCAAGGTGTCTCATATCGTGGTCATGGGCTGCGGTGAACCCTTCGATAATTATGACAATCTGCTGAGGTTCATCGAACTGATCCATGATGAAAAGGGAAAGAACCTGAGCCATAGAAATATTACGGTATCCACCTGTGGACTGCCGGATAAGATCCGAGCTTTCGGTGATGCGAAGACCGGCGTATCGTTAGCCATTTCACTGCATGCACCCAATGACGGTATCCGAAAGGAGATCATGCGGATCGCTCAGGCGGTGAAGATGGAAGAACTGATGGCTGCGGTAAAGTATTATCAGGAGAAGACCGGTGACAGAGTCACCTACGAATATCTTCTGATCCGTCATCTGAACGATGATGTGAAGCATGCTAAAGAGCTGGCAGGTCTTCTGAAGGGAACCTTGTGTCACGTCAATGTGATCCCGGTGAACCCGGTAAAGGAGTGCGGCTTTGAACGTCCGGAGGAGGAGAGGATCAATCGGTTTATCCAGACTCTGGAAAATATGCATATCAGTGTGACCAGACGCCGCGAGATGGGAAAAGAGATCGATGCGGCCTGCGGACAGCTCAGAGCAAAGAGAGATCATCTGATAAAGGAGGAGGCAGAATAAGTGGGAACTAAAGCTTATGTGGACTGGATCCATGCGGCAGCCCTCACGGATGTGGGTGCGGTACGCCAGATCAATCAGGACTTTGTTTTCATGTCCATGGACCCGGTGGGTATGCTGCCGAATCTGTTTATCGTAGCGGACGGTATGGGTGGACACGCAGCCGGAGATCTGGCCAGTGTGGAAGCGGTACGGTTCTTCGTCAATGATGTGAAAGAGCATTCGGAGAATGCGGATAATGTCATCGATCTGATGCGGATCGCACTGGAAAGAACGAATCGCTATATCTACTACATTGCCGATGAATCCAGGGAATTGAAGGGAATGGGAACCACTTTTGTGGCCTGCACCATTATCGGTTCCACAGCCTATTGTATGAATGTGGGCGATTCTCGTCTTTACAAGATCACCAAGGCAAAGACCGGTAATCAGCCAGTGACCATGCGTCAGATCACGGAAGATCACTCCCTGGTCGAGATGATGCGCAGACAGGGGCTCATTACCGATGAGGAAGCGAAAAAGCATCCGAATAAAAACATGATCACCCGTGCCATCGGCATCGATGAGGATGTGGAGATCGATTTCTTTGAAGAGGATATTACGGATCTGTCCGGCATTTTACTTTGCTCGGACGGACTGACCAATATGGTATCGGACGCAGCGATCCTGCAGATCCTGACAGATGGAAAGACCACGGAGGAAAAATGCAGGGAGCTGATAACAAGGGCGAATAACAACGGAGGAAGAGATAATATCTCGGTTGTCGTCATCGACCTTAAGGAGGAGCAGGGCAATGCTTGAAACGGGAAGAGTATTGGGCCATCGCTATGAGATCATCCAGGAGATCGGATCCGGCGGTATGGCCAATGTATATAAAGCAAAAGATATCAAACTGGGAAGACTGGTGGCGATCAAGGTCCTGAAGCAGGAGATGGCTCTGGACGATACGATCCTCGGAAAGTTCCGCAAAGAAGCTTTGGCTGCCGGCAGTCTGAACCATCCAAATATCGTGGCTGTCTATGACCTGGGACATGAACTGGGAAGAGACTATATCGTCATGGAATACATTGACGGTATCACCTTGAAGGAATATATCCAGCGCAGAGTACAGATGGGATGCGATGAGGTATTGAAGATCTCCATCAAGATCGCCGATGCCTTAAGAGCCGCCCATATGAACGGTATCGTTCACAGAGATATCAAGCCTCAGAATATCATGGTTACCCCTCAAGGTGATGTCAAAGTCACGGACTTCGGTATTGCCAAGGCGGCTACTTCCAACACCGTCACAGCCAGAGGAGAGACTTTGGGTTCTGTCCATTACCTGTCTCCTGAGCAGGCAAGAGGTGCCGAGGTGGATGCTCGTTCCGACCTGTATTCTCTGGGTATCACCATCTACGAGATGGCAACAGGCTGTCTTCCCTTTAATGCGGATACACCGGTCGCCGTTGCTATGATGCAGCTGCATGATCCTTTCCCGAATCCCATGGAAAAAGCTCCCATGCTCTGGGACGGACTGTGCGATATCATCGTTAAGCTGACACAGAAAAAGCCGGAACTGCGTTATCAGAGTGCGGATAATCTGATCGTGGATATGAGAAGACTCTATAAGAATCACGCTTATCGTATCCAGTCTGCCGTCCGTACCGACGTGGCTCATGAAGCACCGGATGCCATCATTTTGGCGGAGCAGGAGAAAGAGAGACTGCGCCTGGAGAGAAAGCGTCTGCAGACGGAGAGAGAAGAGCGTCTGAAGGAAAAGCAGAGAAAGCGTAACTGGATCGTTACCTTGATCGCCATGGGCTTCTTGCTCATCGTTCTTCTGATCGTCCTTCTGGTAGCTCTGTTGAACAAGGCGCCCGAGGTGATCCCTGAAACGGAGAGTTCCACTCCCGTAGAATCTGCTATCGTCATCGACAGAGAAGAATCTTCTGAAGTCTCCAAGGAAACGGTCCGTCCGAAGGTCAATGATTATGAAGGAATGGATTACGAAAAGGCACAGGCTGCCATTCGTGATCTGGATTATTATCTGAATCTGGTCACTGTCAATAATGAAGATGTAGAGATCGGTCATGTCGTGTCTCAGGCACCCAAACCGGGTGATACCCTGGGAGAGGACAGAACCATTACCCTCTATGTCAGCATCGGACCTACTCAGTCCATGGTAGAGATCCCGGATTTCACCGACAACATGACCGAGAAGGAAGCGGAAGAACTGATCACAGAGCTGGGACTTAAGATCGGAAAGATCTCCACAGTCCACTCTGCAACGGTAGAAGCAGGCATGGTCGTCAGCCAGGGCACTCCCGTAGGAACCCAGGTCATGACCGGTACCTTGATCGAGCTCACCGTGTCCTTAGGCAATGCAGAGCCCAAGGAAATGGGAACCAAGGAAGGTCAGATCTCCATTCCCAATCCCTTCGATGAGAAGACCACTTCCGGTAACATCAAGGTCGACGTGATCGATGCCAACGGCGGTAAGGTCACGGTCTACCAGAGCAATGTGACCACCAACACCTTTAACTCTCTGGGCGGCACCATGAAGATCAACTATCCGGCAGGCACGATCCTGGTGGAGGTCTATCTGGATGGTGAGCTCTTACAGAGCAACCAGATCACTGAGTGAGACTGAGCGGTCTATGGATAAAAAAGGTTTATTGATCGCAGGCATCGGAGGAAACTACGATGTGTGTCTGGAGGATGGCTCTGTTGTCAGAGTCAAAGCCCGCGGCGTGTTCCGAAAGGAAAAGATCACGCCTCTGATCGGTGATCGAGTCACCGTCAGTGAGGAAGGCTTTATCACAGACATCCTTCCCAGAAAAAATCAGATGATCCGTCCTGCAGCAGCGAACATCGATCAGGCCCTGATCGTGTTTGCCCTGAGAGACCCGGCGCCCCATTTTGGCGTGCTGGATCGATTTCTGGCAGAAGCGATCCGACAGGATATTCCTTCGCTGATCGTTTTCAATAAGACGGATCTGGTGGATAGAGAAAAGGACACCAGATTGATGGAGGCTGTGGATGCCTACCGACAGTCCGGGTTTAAGGTCTTTCTGATGGAAGCGAGAAGCGGAAGCTCTGAAGAGGCTACGGAAAATCCCTATCATCAGTTGAAAGATCTGGAGAAGGAGCTGGGCGGAAAGATCACTGTCCTGGCAGGTCCTTCCGGTGTAGGAAAATCCTCCCTGATCAATGCACTCATTGATGCGGGACAGGAAGTGGGAGAACTCAGCGAAAAGATCATGCGCGGGAAGAATACGACTCGACACGCAAGACTTCTTTCCATTGCATCGGAAGAGGGCGGATGGATCGCGGACACTCCCGGATTTACTTCTTTCCATACGCAGGAGATCGAAGCGGAAGATCTGGATGGGATCTACCCGGAATTCGCTCCCTATCTCGGAAAGTGCTATTATCCGGATTGTCATCACATCAAAGAACCCGGATGTCAGGTAAGACTGGCAGTCAAGAACGGAGCGATCCCGAAACTCAGATATAAGAATTACCGGGACCTGTTTGAAGAACTTAGGCAATATCGCAAGGAACATCCTCTATACGAGAACAAATGATCACAGTAAGCAGATTCGATCGAAATAACGATATGAATCAGAATGGATGGAATATAATATGAAGAAACCTCAGATCACTCCCTCGATCCTTTCGGCGGATTTCGGTAATTTCAGAGCAGAAGTAGAAGCTGTCGTTCAGGCAGGATGTGAACTGCTGCACGTGGATGTGATGGACGGACATTTTGTTCCCAATATCACCTTTGGACCTTCCACGGTTGCGGCACTTCGTAAGACTGTCAAGATTCCCTTCGATATGCACCTGATGGTATCGGATCCTGAATCACTGCTGGCTGACTTTGCCAAAGCAGAGGGCGGCATAGAAGGAAGTATTCTGACTGTGCATCAGGAGACCTGTCCTCATCTGCACAGAACGATCGAGAAGATCCATCAGGCAGGACTTCTTGCCGGTGTGGCATTAAATCCCGGAACACCTGTCAGTGCCCTGGAGGCTGTGATCCGTGATGTCGATATGGTCCTGATCATGACGGTAGATCCCGGATTTGGCGGACAGGCCTGCATTACTTCCTGCTTGGAGAAGATCCCTCAGGTGAGAGAAATGGCAGCAAAGGTTGGCAAAGAAGTGCTGATCGAACTGGATGGCGGAATCAAACTGACCAACATGGAAGCCGCTTCCGGAGCGGATCTTCTGGTCATGGGCTCTGCCGTGTTCAAGAACGGCGATGCCGAGGCAGCTATGGAAAACTTTAAAACTGCTCAAAAGGCATTTGAAAGCTGCTATAAAAATTATTGAAAATCTTCTTGCATTTAGCAAGTGGTTCTGTTAGAATACATCTACTGTGTTTTGAAGAAATACGATTTTGACCGGTTGGCTTTGCTCATCCGGCAATGCCAATGATACACAGGATGATACTGAAGGAGGTGCAATCATGGCAAAGTGTGACATCTGTCAGAAGGGACTGCTGTTCGGAAACCAGGTCAGCCATTCCCATAGAAGATCCAATCGCGCTTGGAAACCGAACATCCGTACTGTCAAGGCAGTCGTTGATGGAACTCCCAAGACGCTTCATGTATGCACGACTTGTTTAAAGTCGGGCAAGGTAACCCGCGCTTAATCAAGTTTAGGTTCGGACCTGCGATCTTTCTATCATCTAACTGAAGAGCAATGAATGCGAGCTGATTTTCAGCTCGCATTTTTGCGTTCAGAGGAAAGATTCAAGAATCGACAGAAGAGTAAAATCTGTCCTGTTAAAATTGCTGTTGTTTTTGTCTGACGCCCTGCCAACAGTTTCGAAAGGACTGTAGATAAACATTACCGGCATGGATGGAGACTTGATAAAAATAGAAGAATACTGTATAATGCAAAACGATATACCAGTTTTGTGACTTATCATTGTGTATATAGTTGTTTATGAATATCTTTGAATGGAGGTAAGAAAATGGCAGCTAAGTATAATACCGAATATGGTGTTGTTGTCATTGAGGACGAAGTTATCGCCAGAACCGCCGGTATGGCAGCACTGGAGTGCTATGGCGTTGTCGGAATGGCACAGATCAACGTAAAGGATGGTATCGCACAGCTTTTGACCGGAGATACCCTGACCAAGGGAATCAAGGTCATCGTAGATGAAGAGGGTGTAGATATCGAATTCCATATCATTGTCGAGTATGGCACGAACATTTCCACGATCGCTGACAATCTGATGAGCAATGTCAAGTATACCGTTAAGGAAATGCTGGGTGTAGCGGTTAAGGACGTCAACGTTTTTGTTGAGGGAATCCGCACAGAAAAGCAGTAAGAGACATTTATTAGGTTGGAGGATAGTATTTTGAATACGATTACCGGACAGAAGTTCCGCCAGATGCTGGTAGCAGGTGCGAACAAACTGGAAGAAAACAAGCAGAGAGTCAATGATATGAACGTATTCCCCGTCCCTGACGGAGATACCGGTACCAATATGTCTCTGACGATCACATCCGCAGTCAAGGAGATCCTGACTGTTACCGGAAACAATACGGAAGATGTCGCTAAGGCACTTTCCTCCGGAGCCCTTCGTGGTGCCCGCGGTAATTCCGGCGTTATCCTTTCCCAGATCTTCCGTGGTCTGTACAAGGGAATGAAGGGCGCAGGCGATGTGGATTCCGTCGTTTTCGCTGCTGCTTTCCAGAAGGGTACCGAGACTGCTTACAAGGCAGTTATGAAGCCCAAGGAAGGAACCATTCTGACTGTCGCTAAGGCTGCATCCGATGCTGCTATCGAGAATGCTCCCGTTGTTACCGACATTGTCGAACTGATGGAGATCATTCTGAATGCTGCAAAGGAAATGCTGGCCAAGACTCCCGAGATGCTTCCCGTTCTGAAGGAAGCAGGCGTTGTGGATTCCGGCGGAGAAGGTCTTGTTATGATCTACACCGGTATGCTGGACGCTCTCAAGAGAGAAGATGAGGAGATCGATCCCGTTCTGGCTCTGAGCGAAAACAAGCCCGCCGCAGCTCCCACTAAGGCTGAGGGTGTATACTGCATCGAAATGAGCGCAACTGTCAAGAACGCTGAGGAAGCTGCTAAGGAAATGGAGACCTTCCTGAATGCCTATGGCCAGAAGGCAATCTCTCTTCCCGATGGAGATAAGATCGAGATCCATGTTCATACCAAGGATCCTAATGCCATCCTGACCCAGATGATGAAGTGGGGCAAGGTTGCCTTTGCAAAGGTCGAGAACATGACTGAGCATCATGAGCATGTGCTGGGTCTGCAGGAAAAGGCTGCCCAAGCAAAGGTCAAGGCTCCCATGAAAGAAGTCGGATTCATCGCTGTTTCTGCCGGTGAGGGCCTGGCTAAGATCTTTACCGATCTGGGCGTTGATTATGTTATCAGCGGCGGTCAGACCATGAACCCCAGCACCGATGATGTCCTGAATGCAGCAAAGGAAGTCAATGCAAAGACTATCTATGTCATGCCCAACAACAAGAATATCATCCTGGCTGCTGAGCAGGCTGCTTCCATTATGACCGAGTCTCAGCTGGTCGTTATTCCCACCAAGAGCATTCCTCAGGGAATTTCCGCAATGATCTCTTACGTTCCCGATCTGAGCGTCGAGGAGAATAAGGAGAACATGACCGAAGCTATCTCCATGGTCGTATCCGGTGCTGTTACCTATGCCGTTCGCGATACTCACATGGGTGAGTTCGATATCAAGGAAGGCAACATCCTGGCACTGAAGGATAACGATATCTCCAGAGTCGGTACCGACATGATGGAGACCACTCTGGATCTGCTCAGCGATATGATCACTGATGAGACCGGCGTTGTTACCCTGTACTATGGTGCTGATGTCACCGAGGAGCAGGCTCAGGAACTGCAGAGTAAAGCAGCTGAGAGATTCCCCGAGGTAGAAGTAGAAATGCAGGAAGGCGCACAGCCCATCTATTATTTCCTTCTCTCTGCGGAATAAGCTGACCCGTTACTTTGATCTGAATTCAAATATTTGGAGGGTCAGCCCGAGAATTCGCGAAGCGAATTCTTCCGAGTACGAAACTGACCCATAACATTATTATGAGTTCAAATGCTTGAGGGTCAGTACGAGAATTGGCAAAGCGAATTCTCTCGAAGATAGTTTACGAATATTGACAAGGATATCCCGGCTTGGTTTCGAGCCGGGATAACTGGTATCTATGGAAGATTTACATGCATTACCGCTGACTTCTCTAAAGGGGATCGGTCCCGGACGAGCAGAACAGTTTTTTGAGGCAGGAGTGGAAAATGTAGAAGACCTCCTGCTGTACTTCCCCAGAAATTACCTGGATCAGACTCATGTCTCTACCATTGCGGAGGGACTGGAAAGGGCTAAGACCATGGGTGATGAAGGAGAAGAAGTCCTTCTCAGAGCCAAGGTGGTCTCCGAACCGAAGAACTTTCACAAGGGCCGCTTTACCATCACCAATGCGCGTATCCAGGATGCATCCGGTGCTATTGGTGCAGTGTGGTTCAATCAGCCCTTTCTGATGAAAAATCTGGTCAACGGGGCAGAGTATATCCTGAAGGGAAAGATCAAGCGCAGCTACAACCGCTGGGAACTGTCCTCGCCTAAGGTCCAGAGGATCGTGGAGGGAGACACGCTGCTGCCTTTGCTTCCGGTCTATCCTCTGACGTCCGGACTGACACAGAAGATCGTCCGCGGAGCAGTGTCACAGGCCCTGTCCATGGTGGATGAATCCATGGATCCGCTGCCTCCTTCTTACAGGCAGCAGTTTGTGTCCAGAGCAGAAGCGATCCGCACCATGCATCTTCCAAAGACCTTTGAGGCAGCTGAAAAAGCCAGGGATCGTCTGGCCTTTGATGAACTGTTTGTGCAGCAGATGGCACTGAGGCAGAGAAAACGTTCCCGTATGCAGGAAAATCTGGGAGCAAGACTTCCGGGAGATCCGCTGAAGGAGAAGGCGTTGATCGATTCTCTTCCTTTCGCACTGACAAGTGCCCAGGCAAGGTCCTGGTCGGAGATCGCAAAGGATCTGGAAAGCGACAAGGCCATGAGTCGTCTGTTGCAGGGAGATGTAGGAAGCGGAAAGACCATGATCGCTCTTCTGGGAATGTATCGCAGCTTTTTGAGCGGATACCAAAGTGCACTGATGGCACCTACCGAAGTCCTGGCAACGCAGCATGTTCAGGAAGCAATCAGACTGCTGGAACCTCTGGGAATGAAGGTAGCACTGCTGACCGGTAATGTAAAAGGAAAAGAAAGACAACGAGTTCTGCAGGAACTTAAAAACGGTGAGATCCATGGTGTGATCGGTACCCATGCTCTGATCTCCGATCCTGTGGAATGGAATAATCTGGGATTGGTCATTACCGATGAGCAGCACCGTTTCGGTGTACGCCAGAGAATGGCGCTGTCCGGTAAGGGTGAAAAGACCAATGTGCTGGTCATGACAGCAACGCCCATTCCGAGAACCCTGGCCATGATCCTGTACGGAGATATGGATGTATCTTTGATCGATGAGATGCCTCCGGGACGTATTCCGATCAAGACTTTCAAGGTCGATACAAATTATGATGAAAGACTCTATGGCTTCATGCGCCGTCAGGTGGAGGAAGGGCATCAGGTCTACGTGATCTGTGCCTTAGTCGATGAAGCGGAAGAGAAAAAACAGAAGAAAAAGGCAAAGCCTTCAGAGGATGAAGAAGAACTGGGAGCTATGATCAACTTCCAGGAACCGGAGGAAGAGAAGGAAGACCTGAAACTTCGTTCGGCGGTTGGTTATTCCGATTTTCTCCAGCGTATCGTTTTCCCCGAAATGACAGTAGGATTACTGCATGGAAAGATGCGTCCAAAAGAAAAGGACGAGGTCATGCAGCGCTTTGCCTCAGGAGAGATCCAGATCCTGGTATCCACCACTGTCGTGGAGGTCGGTGTGAACGTACCCAATGCGACCTTGATGGTGATCGAAAATGCGGAGCGTTTTGGCTTAGCGCAGCTCCACCAGTTAAGGGGCCGCGTCGGCCGAGGCAAGGCAGAGTCTTTCTGCGTTCTGGTCAGTGATTCTGCTCAGCAGATGACCAGAAAGCGTCTGAAGACCATGTGTGACAGTACAGATGGCTTCTATATTGCGGAAGAAGATCTGAGACTGCGCGGTGCCGGTGATGTGTTCGGCTTGAAGCAGCATGGACTGCCTGATTTTAAGATCGCAGATCTCTATAGAGATCAGGGACTTTTGAAGGATGCACAGCGCCTGGCGGAGACTGTTCTGGATGCAGATCCTGACCTGATGCAGCTGGAACACAGAGGCATTTTAGAGGAGATGCAGGCTTTCTGGGATAAGGCGACACTGGGTGATCAGGTGCAGAGCTAAGGAGAAAACAAACACCTGGGTACTGACACGAAGAAAATGTTACGTTTTGCTTCAAAATGATGACAATTTTCTTGACATTCGTAGAAATTCCATTAAAATATTGGGGAACAGGGTCTGCATGGATCTTTATTTTCTGTTGCAGAAATTTCCCCGTATTTCTCTCAGGAGCCTTCATGCTGCCGGGATCGGAGGTGCTTATGACGCGTGTGATCGCGGGAACATTGAAGGGAAGAAAGCTGATTACGCCTGAGGGGAAGGATACCCGTCCTACTATGGACAAGACCAGGGAAGCGCTGTTTGGATCCATCCAATTTGATGTACCCGATAGCCGTTTTCTCGATCTTTTTGCCGGTAGCGGGGGTGTCGGTATTGAAGCGCTCTCCAGGGGCGCAGCCTCTTTGGAGGCGGTGGAGTGTGACCCAAGAGCGCTGAAAGCGATCAGGGAAAACCTTCGTACGCTTGGGCTGGAGAAGAAAGCGAAAGTACTGCCGATCCGCGTAGAAAGGGCTGTGGATGATTACGCAAGGGCTGGAAAGACCTTTGATATCATCTTCATGGATCCTCCCTACAACAACGGATGGGAAGATAAGATCGGAAACAGGATCGCAGAACTTGGGATCCTTGCGGAAGACGGTATGCTGATCATCGAGTCCTCTTCGGAGACCGATGTGCATATCGAGACTCTGGAATGCTTTAAGGTAAAAACATACAAAACTGCCAGATTTTCCTACTTCAGAAAGAAGGAAGAGGGCAGCTCTGAAACAATGGAGAATGTATGAAGATCGGTGTATATCCGGGTAGTTTTGACCCGATAACATTAGGACATCTGGACGTTATCCAGCGTGCTTTGAAGATCGTTGACAAGCTGGTGATCGGTGTCCTGCAGAACGGTTCCAAATCTCCCATGTTTAGCGTGGAAGAAAGGATCGAACTGATCAAAAAAGCCTGTGAATCTCTGGGTGATCGTATCGAAGTGGTCTCCTTCCAGGGATTGTTGGTGGACTTTTTGAAGCAGCAGAATGCCACCATCAATGTGCGCGGCTTAAGAGCTGTTACGGATTTTGAATATGAACTTCAGATGGCTCAGGCCAATCGTTCTCTGAATCCGGAAATGGAAACGATCTTCCTGACGACCAGTGCGGAGTATTCTTTTATCAGCTCCACCGTCGTTAAGGATGTACTCAGACACAATGGGGATGTCAGTCACTTCGTCCCAGGCAATATACTAGAAATGATATACAATACCAGGAGGTAAGTATGGAGAACAATATGATGATGCCCGGCAACAACGGCATGGTACCTGCCAACAATGGAATGATGCCCATGAACAATGGCATGATGCCTGCTGATGACAGCACGATCAACCAGATGGAGATCGAGGGAATCCTTCAGGAAATGGAGCATATCCTTGAGAACGCAAAGACTGTTCCTTTTAATGATAAGGTTCTTGTCGATCGTGAATCTCTGTACGATATGATCACTGACATCCGTCTGAAGATGCCTACCGAGATCGAGCAGTCTCGTTGGGTCATCGAAGAGAAGAACCGTATCCTCGTTGAGGCTCAGCAGAGAGCTGCTGCTACCATTAAGGAAGCAGAAGAAGAGCGCCTGAAGATGATCAACGAGCATGAAGTAACCAAAGGTGCCTATAAGCAGGCTGAAGATATTATCGACAATGCGAAGCGTGTATCTAAGGATATGCGTATGGGTGCTAAGGAATACGCTGATGACCTTCTGGCTCAGATCGATGACCAGATGAAGCAGCTGGCAAGCTTCACCAATGATGAGCTTGGCAAACTGATCGGCGTGATCGATGGACGTAATAAGGAATTCGCTTCTCTGATCGATCAGAAGAGCCGCATCCTGCAGCAGAACCGCAAGGAACTGGACATCCATCGCGAAAACTAATAGATCCCAATCGGAAAGGCAGTTAACTGTATCATGAATACTCAGGAAAAAATCGCACAGCGTCGTCAGGAAGCCGCTAAAGCACAGCAGCGCAATAAAAAGCGCTCTTCTACGTTCTTTAACGATCTGTTCTGGAAGCGTCTTCTGGCCGTTGTTGTTTGTCTGCTTATTGTTGTCGGTGTATTTGCACTGATCTTCCCCCAGACCGGATGGAGCCGCCGCGTTGTCAACGCAGTGACCATCGGCGATGAGAAGGTCAGCGTTGCAGAATACAGCTATTACTACGGTAATGCATTCAATTCTTATTACTCCACCATGGTGAACTACCTTGGTGAAGGTAATGTCCCGATCGACACCACTAAGCCTCTGGACAAGCAGTACATGAGCACTGATCTGACCTATGCAGATTACTTCAGTGAGAATGCGATCAACACTTTGAGCCGTCTGATGACCGTTGAAAAGGCTGCTCTTGATGCCGGATACACCTATCCCGCTAATGCGGAGGAGCAGTTCCAGGCAACCCTTTCCAATATCGATACCACCGCAGCTTACTATGGCATCGATCGTGAGACCTACCTGGCACGTTACTATGGTAAGGGCTTCAATGAGGCTCTCCTGAAGAAGTGCCTTATGCGTGAGCTCCTGGTTTCCGCATATGAGAACGATGTCATTGCAAATACCACTTATACCGATGAAGATCTGGATGCTTACTACCAGGCAAACAGACACACCTATGACAGAGCAGATATCCGTATCATGCAGTTCGCTTCCGGAGAGACTGTCACCATCGATGAGGCAAAGGCACAGGCTGAAGCTTTCATGAAGGGTATCAAGACCGAGGATGATTTCGAAAAGGCAGCTACCGAGAAGTTCGAGGCAGATGGCGTTGAGGATATCTATCCCAACAAGTCCCTTTCTACCGGTCTGGACTTCAACGCAGCCAACGCGCTGGATCCTCAGGTTGCCGGCTACGTCTTCGATCAGGAGCATGCAGCAGGTGACATGGATGTCATCATCAGTACCAGTGCACTGAACTACTATGTTGTCTATATCGTATCTCCCGCGGGTCGTGACGAGACCAACATTGCCAATGTCCGTCATATCCTGTTCCAGTTCGATACCACAGATGAAGCTGCCGCAGCAGACTACAAGGCTATGGCTGAGGATGTCTACCAGCAGTTCAAGGATCAGGGTGCTACCGAGGACGTCTTCGCTGCTCTGGCAACGGAGTACACCATGGATCCCGGTTCCAGCTCCACCGGTGGTCTTTACGAGGGACTGATCCCCGGACAGACCGTCGCAGCATTCAATAACTGGTGTTTCGATCCCGACCGTAAGGTTGGCGATACCGAGATCATCGAGTCCGAGTATGGTTACCACATCATGTATCTGTCCGCATTTGGTGAACCCGCATGGAAGGCTACCATGGTTTCTACCAGACAGAACGAGGACTTTGATAACTGGCTGAATGATGCAGTTTCCAAACTGACCATCACCACCCATAACTTTGGTATGAGCCTTCGCAACGAGCCCGTCTAAGGCCTAAGCAAGAAGGAAACGATCTAAGAAGAAAAGGTAAATCTTGACTTTTGAGATTTCGGTTGTATACTGACAAAGTACGAAATGTGAGCAAAGGCGCTCCGGTTGATCCGGGGCGCCTTTTTAGTTTTTTCGGCGGAAGATTGCCGATAGAAAAGGAAAAAAGAATGAATCAATGGGATGATAAGGTCCACGAGGAATGTGGTGTCTTTGGTATCTTTGATCCGACCGGAGAACCGGCAGCAAAGTCGATCTACTACGGCCTTCTGAGTCTGCAGCATCGTGGACAGGAGTCTGCAGGAATTGCCGTCAGCGATTCCGAGACAGAGGAATTCTATTACCGCAAAGGAATGGGACTGGTCAATGAGATCTTCAGAGAAAATCATCTGGATGATCTGAAGGGAAATATCGGAGTCGGCCATGTTCGCTATTCCACCACCGGAGGAAGTCGCATTGAAAATGCCCAGCCGGTTGTCTTTGCCTATCGCAAAGGCTCTCTGGCAATGGTCCATAACGGCAATATCGTCAATTCCGGATCGATCCGTAAAGAACTTTTGGATGAGGGAATGGTCTTTCGTTCAGAGACCGATACAGAAGTGGTCGCCTGTTTGATCGCTAAGCTTCGTGCAGAGACCCATAGTATCGAAGAAGCCTGCAAAAAGGCGGCAGCGAAATTAAAGGGAAGTTATGCGATCATCCTGATGAGTCCCGGAAAACTGGTAGCCATGCGTGATCCCATGGGCATCAAACCCATGTGCCTGGGTAAAAGAGGCGAGAGTTGGGTCATCGCTTCCGAGACCTGTGGCCTTAAGTCTATCGATGCGGAACTGGTCCGCTTCGTAGAGCCCGGAGAGATCATCACCATCACGAAGGATGGAATGACCTCTGACAGAGAACTCTGCGGTGGCAAGAGAGCTCATTGTGTATTTGAATATATCTATTTCTCCAGACTGGATTCCGAAAGTGACGGCGTCAGTATGTTTGATGCCCGATTCCACAGCGGAGAATTGATGGCATCGAAGGATAGTGTCAAAGCAGACATCGTTACCGGTGTTCCTGACTCCGGCCTGGCGGCTGCAGCGGGGTATGCCAATGAAGCCAAGATCCCCTTTGTATTGGCTTTTCAGAAGAATAACTATATGGGAAGGACCTTTATCAAACCGACACAATCGGAGAGAGAATCTGCTGTCCATATCAAGTTGAATGTCATCGGCAGTGTGGTGAAGGGAAAGAGGATCGTTCTGATCGATGATTCCATTGTCCGAGGAACCACCATGGCCAATCTGATCCGCATGCTCCGAAAAGAAGGTGCGCTGGAAGTCCATGTCCGTATATCTTCCCCTCCTTTCCTGCATCCCTGTTACTACGGAACGGATGTACCG
>JAZUIK010000218.1:0-9692 GCA_045642205.1 Bianqueaceae bacterium | reverse complement strand
AGCCTGGTGACAGAGGAGAGCTCTGCCGCGGAAAGTTCTGAGACTTCGGAAGCTTCTCAGGAAGTGAAAGAGGAGACAGAAGCATTGCCTCCCCTGAGTGCGGAACTTCTGAGTGGTCCTTTATACGGCATGACAAAACTGCGTCCTTCGGATCTGGATTGTTCCATGGAGTTCATCAAACCTGAGGAAGATTATTATTTCCCTGTAGACTACCTGTTGGATGGAGATATCTTTACGAATTGGCAGGTATATAGCGATGACGGAGAACCTGTCGGTGAATGGGCAAAGCTGATCTTTGATCAGGAGGTGGAGATTTCCTACATGGAGCTCTGGCTGGGATATGCTACCTCTGAGTGGGGTTACTATGCGAACTCCCGTCCCAAGGAGCTGATCATCGAGTTTAGTACCGGCGAGTCCATTACCGTGGAATTTGCGGATGCCAGGGACTGGCAATATCTGCAGCTGTCCCGTCCTGTGAAGACAACTTCCGTTACCTTTACCATCAAATCTCTGTATGTGGGAAATGAATGGACGGATAACGCGATCTCCGAGATTGCTGTCTACAGCAACTGAGAAGGCTGCTTCTCAAGGTAAATGGTATACAATGGATCCCTCTTTTGGGGTGGATATTGTATACATGCACAGAGGATTTCGTGTATAATATAAAAGATATAATTTTATCAAATGTTTCATAAATGATTTTGATCGTGTTGGGTTTTCTGCAAAATGAGAGAGCAGAATGCATTATACGATCCTTCGATAGAAGTAGAGGTGTAAATTATGATTCCCTGTTCCGACCGTCTGGACCATGTCCATTCCGACATTCGAGGACCCCTGTACCAGGAAGCTCTGCGTATGGAGTCCGAAGGTATCAACGTCCTGAAGCTGAACACCGGTAACCCCGGCCGTTTCGGATTTAAGCTGCCCAACAGTGTCCGTCAGGCGCTGGCGCTGCATATCGATGAGGCAGTTCCCTACACGGATGTCCGTGGTATGAAGGATGCAAGAAACGTTATCTGTACCTATCATATCGGTCGCGGACTGAAGGGTATCATGCCCAACGATGTCTTCATCTGTAACGGTGTCAGCGAAGCAGCTTCCATGCTGATGAATGCCTTAGTCGGTACCGGCGATGAGATCCTGCTGCCTTCTCCCTGCTATTCTCTGTGGAGTAATAATGCGTATCTGTGCGGCGGTCGCCCTGTGTTCTATCGCTGCGATCCCGACAATGAGTGGAACCCTGATATCGAGGATATCAAGAGCAAGGTTACCGATCGTACCAAGGCAATCCTGGTCATCAATCCCAACAATCCCACCGGTGCTGTCTACAGCAAGGAGATCCTTCTGGAGATCGCTGATATCGCCAGACAGAATCATCTGGTCCTTCTGGCCGACGAGATCTACGATCGTCTGATCATGGATGGTCTGCGTCATGAGTCCATCGGTGCGCTGGCACCCGATGTTCCCTGCGTCACCTTCAACGGTCTTTCCAAGAGCCATATCGTCTGCGGTTTCCGCTGCGGTTGGATGGTCTTCTCCGGCCCCAAGGGTGAGCTGGATGAGATCAAGAATGGTGTCATGAAGCTGGCTTCCATGCGTCTTTGCGGTAACGCTCTGACTCAGCTGGTCATTCCTGCGGCATTGGTCGACTCCGAGAGCACCATGGAAATGCTGGTTCCCGGCGGACGTCTTTTCGAGCAGCGTAAGGCTGTCTGTGAGGCACTGGATAAGATCGACGGCGTCACCTATGTTGAGAACAAGGCTGCCTTCTATCTGTTCCCCGGTCTGGATATGAGCAAGTTCGACTTTGAGGATGCTAAGGACTTCGCCATGAAGTTCCTGCACGAGAAGCATATCCTTGTCATCCCCGGCAACGGATTTGACTGGCATGAGGATCTTCGATTCCGTATCGTCATGCTGCCTGATCCCGATTCCCTGACCAAGGCCATGGGCGATCTGGCACACTTCTTGAAGATGCATAGAATCTGATAAAACAAAATAGAATACATAGACAAAGGACCTGTGAGATCAGAGCTTTCGCTTGGGATCTCGCAGGTCCTTTGTCACAAATGGGGACAGAGCAAAAGTGCGACTAGCACAAATGGGGTCAGAGCAAAAGTGCGGCAGAAAACCGGATACACATCAACTATACATCAATGAGTTCACGACGTAGTCTCTGGCGCATGACGCAGATGTGCTCTGACCCCATCTGCGCAAATTAATGGAACTTGGGCAGATAGTCACCGTGAGCCTCGATGAGGTCATCGACCATGTGCTTGATGGAGTCGATATCCAGCTCGCTGCCGGTATGGGGATCCAGCATAGCTGCCTGATAGATATGTTCCTTCTTCAGAGTACGGGCTGCCTCGATGGTGAGGAGCTGTACATTGATGTTGGTCATATTCATAGCGGCGCACTGGATAGGCAGGGGACCCACATGGCAGGGATGGATGCCATAGCCATTGACCAGACAGGGAACCTCTACGCAGGCTTCCGCAGGAAGGTTGGTGATCAGATGATCGGTATTCAGTACATTGCCTCCGATCTGGAAGGGAGCATCCGTTACGATGGATTCCATGATATGAGAAGCGTACTCTCTGGTACGGGTGTGATCCTTGATACCGGTCTCCAGAAGCTCCGCATATTCCTTTTTCCAGCGGTCGATCTGGTTGATGCAGCGGCGGGGATATTCATCCAAGGGAATATTGTAGCGATCGATGAGCTCGGGATAATTCTTCTTGATATAGAACATGTTGTATTCGGCGTTGTGCTCACTGGACTCGGTGCAGTAGTAGCCGAAGTTCTGGATATAATCCAGACGGACTTTGTCCTTGAAGTCGGGATCAGCCATCTTCGCGGGGACACGGGCTTTGATCTCAGGATACAGATCATTGCCGTTTTTGTCCTTGATATCCAGAAGCCATGCCATATGGTTGATACCGGCAATAAGTTCCTTGCGGCCCTCTAACTTGTCTTCCATGCCCAGCTCCTTAAGAAGGGTCTCGGAGCAGACCTGAACGCTGTGGCAAAGACCAACAGTCTTGATGGAAGTATAGCGCTGCATATAGCCGGATAGCATGGCCATGGGATTGGTGTAGTTCAGGAAGAATGCGTCGGGACAGACCTCTTCCATGTCTCTGGCAAAATCATCCATGACAGGGATGGTTCTGAGGGCACGCATAATGCCGCCGATACCTAAGGTATCACCGATGGTCCAGCGAAGACCATACTTCTTCGGTACTTCGAAGTCGATGATAGTGCAGGGATCGTACAGACCGACCTGGATGGCATTGACGACGAAATTGGCACCGCGAAGGGCGTCCTTGCGCTGTTCTACGCCCAGATAGCACTCGATCTTTCCGTAGCCGCCCTTGGCTTTGCGCATACCTTCCAGGATGATCTGGCTTTCTTTTAAGCGGTCAGCGTCGATGTCGTACAGAGCAAAAACGCTGTCACGAAGGGACTCGGTGCACATACAGTCACCGATAACGTTGCGGGCGAAGACAGTACTGCCGGCTCCCATAAATGTGATCTTCATAGAGGACCTCCTTGATTATATCTTCAAGTGCCAGTAAGCGATGCTCTGGCGCTTATAAGTGTATGTGATATGAAGTTCATCCTGATCCGCAATGATGGCGGGATAGGAGAACTCTGCGGCTTTTTGATTAGTGTCACAGGGGATGTGATCCAACGTCATGACTTCTTCCCAGGTTACCCCGTTGTCTTTTGATCTCAGGAGAACAATGGGTGTTCTGGCGCCCCAGTCCTTGCCCACAGGATTACAGACCAGATAGAGATCTCCGTTGTCCATGCGGGTCATATCGAGACCGCTGTTGTTATTGGGAAGAGATGTGGGGTGGGCTTCACTCCAGGTGCAGCCTCCATCCGATGAAGATGCAGTATAGATAGATCCCTCGGTGGAGCGCATGAGCATATGAACACTAGTAGAACCGCTGGTTCTACTAGAAATTTTACCTTCGGTAAAATCGTGGGGAGTACTGACATTGTCACTGAGTTCTTCCCAAAGAGATGGCTGGATGATGCCACGACCCTTTAACTGATCATGAGGGATCGGTACGAAAGGACTTTTCTTCCAGGTCTTTCCATTATCGTCAGAGCGATCGGTGAAGCAATCCCAGGAAGTTTCCGTTTCTACGGAAGAGGGTGCCAGGATGGTGCCATTCTGTAAGCGGATCGGTTTATTTTTCACAGGGCCTCTCCCACCGATATCTCCTTCCACCAGTTCTTTCGGAGTGGTCCAGGTCAGGCCGTTGTCAAAAGATTCGGAGTACAGTGTCTGCCAGGTGGGGATCTCTTTGCCGGATTTGAAAAAGAGGATCACTCGGTCATCGGTTGAAAACAGGACCGGGTTCCAACAGGGAATGTCTTTGGTATCCGCGATGATCCTCTGAGATTCCCAGGTGCCATTCACAAAGCGGGATGACCAGATGGCCACATCGTCATGCTTTTCATGGGTACCGCCGAACCAGGCAGCGAGGATGGTTCCATCCGGTGCTTTTGTGACAGTAGAAGCATGGCACTCCGGATAGAGTTCCTGCAAAGGAAAAACAAAATTATGGACAAGTACCTGCATAGTGACCTCCGGAAAATTCTTATGTTGAGTATAGCATAAGTACTAGAATAAGTGTGTCAAGAGTGAATGAAAAATACGATAATAATTACAGAGGGCGTAGGAAGTTGACGACCCTTAGAGGAATACTTATAATTAGGAGGAGACGATGTCACAGTGGGAAAAATTGATCGGATCAATATTACGGTTATCCCGGGATATGCGATTTCAGGAGTTAAGGAAAGTACTGGAATATTATGGGTATACAATGAGCTCGCCAAGAAGCGGCAGTAGTCATTATACTTTCAGGAAAACGGGAGCAAATCCTATAACAATTCCAAAACATGAACCAATCAAAAAGATATATGTCGAGAGAGTGAGAGATATTATCATGAGTGAGGAGGAAAAGCGATGAAGACAATCGAGTATTATGTAAATCTTCCATATCGTCTGGAACTGATACCGGACCTTGATGAAGGCGGATTTGTTGCTGAGTATCCTGAACTGCCTGGTTGTCTTTCCTGTGGAGAAACGGAAGCACAGGCAGTGGAAAATGCAAAAGATGCAAAGATAGAATGGATTACAACTGCGATCGAACAGGGAATTCTCATTCCGGAACCAGAGGAATATACGGAACAATTGCAACTAACGATTCCTGAGAGATTGAAAAAAGAACTGGAAGAGAGATCAAGAACTGAAGGCATCAGTGTGAATCAGTATTGCTTAAATCTTCTGTCTGCAACAATCTTAAACTGACCACAAACAAAAACAGCGCTGCGAATAACCTGAGTTGTTCTCTGGGTTACTCTGCAGCGTTGTTTTTGTGTTATGTCTTATACTTCCATGACGGCATCTACCAGGTGAACGTAAAGGTAGCCGTCTTCCAGGTAGGTTTCAAAGGTACCGGAGACCGTGATCTCTTCACCGCGTCTTGGATAATCATCCGGATAGACATGCTCTCCTGCCAGAACGAATTCCAGACCCTGCGAGCAGCAGGCGGTGGCATCAGCGATGATGCAGGCGAAATAGATCTGGTCCGGAATAGGCTGGTTGTTCTCGTCAACTGCCTGATACAGGGCAAACTGGCCCTTCATGCGGACCGTTTTTCCGATGTACTCATCGGGATAATACAGCATGTTGAAGACTTCCGAGTAGACTATGGTACTGCTGAGCTTGGTCAGATCGACATCAAACTCGGAATCGTCTTCCTCAATGTCCGATACAGAAGATTCAGCCTCTGTCACCGTAGAGCTATCCACGGCAGCGGAGGAATCGAAAATCTCCGTAGTGCTGGATTCCGCAGCTTCTGGATATACCGGAACAGCTTCAGCGGCTGCCTGGGCAGCACTTTCCTCGGCTTCTTTGACCTGCTGGTCGATGATACTCTGGACCGATGCAGGAACGGAAGAACCGTTGCTTCCTGCCTGCTTGTCAGACTTGGAACATCCGGATAGAGACAAGATCATACCGGATATCAAAAGGATACTGATCAGTTTTTTCATGCGTTCCCTCCTATGATCATACCTGAGAAATAACTGATGGCAAAGGCTGCCACATCAACAGCAACAATGGTCGAACCGACCGGGGTTCCCGCCAGGATCGAGACGACGATGCCCAGAAGGGCACAGACTACGGAGATGATGGCGGAACAGATCGTTACGGACTTGAAACTTTTGAAGATCCTCATGGCGGAAAGGGCCGGGAAGATGATCAGGGCGGAGATCAAAAGGGATCCCACCAGGTTCATAGCCAGAACGATAATGATCGCAATGATCACGGCGATGAGAAGATTGTAGGTGTCGACTTTGGTACCGACGGCCTTGGCAAAGGTCTCATCGAAGGTTACATTGAAGATCCTTTCATAGAACAGGACGAAGAACAGGACCACAACAATAGAAAGGACGATACACAGCCATACCTCGGTCTTGGTCAGAGTGAGGATGGAAGTGGAACCGAACAGGGTACTGCATACGTCACCGGAAAGGTTAGCGGATGTGGAGAACAGGTTCATCAACAGATAACCAAAGGCTAAGGCACCAACGGAGATCATGGCGATGGCAGCGTCACCTTTGATCCTGGTATTTTTACCGGTCCGAAGGAGCAGGATCGCACAGACTATGGTGATCGGCAGAATGAGGATCATCTTGTTGGTCAGGTGCAGTACACCGGCAATGGCCATGGCACCGAAGGCGACATGGGAGAGACCATCACCGATGAAGGAGAAACGTTTCAGGACCAGGGTTACGCCTAAGAGGGAGGAGCAGAGCGCGATCAGCACACCAACGATCAATGCGTAGCGGACAAAGGGGTAAGCAAGATATAGAGAAAGCTTTGCAAAGATATTCATGCCTTGTCACCTCCTTCGATGACCTTCTGTTCCAGAAAGAATCTGCCCGAGGGACTCTGAAGATACTGCTCGGTTGTCCCGAAGAAGGGCGTAGAAGAAACGTGGAGGATGTGGCTGGCGTACTTTATAGCGGCCTGAATGTCATGGGAGATCATGATGACGGTGATGCCTTCTTTGTTGAGATGCTGGATCAGCTCATACATTTCGGCGGTTACCTTCGGATCCAGTCCGGAGACGGGTTCATCCAGAAGCAGGCACTTTTGAGTGGCTGAGAGGGCTCTTGCCAGAAGGACTCTTTGCTGCTGACCTCCGGATAATTCACGGTAACACTTTTTAGCAAGATCCGTCACATGCATGCGTTCCATGTTCTTCTTTGCCAGCGCTTTCTCCGAGGCGCGATAAAAGGGGCGGAGGCCCATTCTTGACTGACAGCCGGAGAGGACGATCTCCCAGACGGAAGCAGGGAAATCTCTCTGAACTTCCGTCTGCTGGGGGAGATAGCCGATCTCGGTCTGTTTCAGGTCATCACCTGTCAGGATGGTTCCTGAAAGTGGTGGCTGTAGTCCCAGGATCGTTTTCATCAAAGTGGATTTACCGGAACCGTTTTCACCGACAATACAGAGATAATCGCCCGCGTTGACAGTGAATTCGATATCCTTTGCAACGACATGGCCTTCATATCCCAGGGTTAGGTTCTGACAGGTGAGCTGTGCCATAGTGGCCTCCTTTGAGTAATGTGTTTTATGAGGTGAGCCCTTTGCATGTGGTACTAAAGGGCCTCTTTTGAAGTTTACTTAAGAGGTTTACTTAAGAGCTTCCTTCAATACTTCCAGGTTCTTTTCCATGACGGAAAGGTAGGTAGTACCATTTTCGATATCCTTGGAAGTGGTAGACTGCAGGGAATCCATGGTCAGGATCTGCTGGTCCTGAGTGGTAGAAGATTGCTTTACAGTGTCTGCGATACGTCCGTCAGCGCTCTCGATCTGCAAAATGGCGGTCAGGCCAAGTTCGTCGATCTTATCAGCCAGGAAGAGGATCGTTTCAAAGCTGGCTTCGGTCTCAGCGGAGCAGCCTACAAAGGCAGCGTAGTAGTTCAGATCGTAATCATCTACCAGATAACGGAAGGGGAAACGATCCGCAAACAGGACGGTGTCCTTGGTGCCGGCCTTAACGACAGCGGCATACTGATCATCCAGTGCGGTCAGCTTTTCTGCATAGCTTGCAGCATTTGCCTTATAGGCATCTGCATTAGCGGGATCGATCTTGGAGAGGGCATCGGTGATAACGCCGCAAAGAGTCTTTGCATTAGTGAGAGAAAGCCATACATGCTCGTCATACTCGGGGCCTTCTTCTTCCTCTTCCTCCTCCTCTTCTTCCTCCTCGCCTTCCATACCTTCTACCAGTTCTTCTTCCTTGACATCATCACCAAGAGCTTCCAGAAGATTGATGACGACCATCTCCTTGTTGGTGGCTTCTAAAAGGGCGTCTTCGACCCACTCGTCGGACTCGCCACCGACATAGATGAACAGATCACAGGAAGCGATCTTTACGATATCATCTGCTGTAGGCTGGTAACTGTGCAGATCGACGCCGTTGTCCAGAAGAAGATGGATGTCAGCAGAATCGATGTCTCCGATGATCTGAGATACCCAGTCATATTCAGGAAAGATGGTGGTAACGATCGAAAGCTTTTTATCAGTGGAAGACTGATCAGCAGACTTGGATGCGCCGCAGCCTGAGAGAGCAGAGAGGATGAGTAAAGTGCTCAGTACAATAGCGAATATTTTTTTCATGGTTATAACCTCGTTGTTTTATGTTTGTTATGTTTTTTATGATTGAAACAATGAAACGACATAAAAATACAAGGAAATACAAAGAACACCTGCTGGTTTCTTTACAAAACTGCAGATGGACAGAGTACTCCCTTGTTTGAGGTGAATTAATTATTTAATCGTACTTTTTGGGAAATAAGGGTATGGGAGAAGGAAGAAAGGTCGATCGTTGTAATCGCAAAAATGTGGATAGCGATTGCGGCAATAAATACCATAACAGCGATCAAGGCAGTAGAAAGCTTTTTCAGGGTGTTTTCACACTGCTCGATCATGGCGCAGACGGAACAGGTGGTATCGTCACACTGATGATCGGCTTCTCTGGCAATATATAAAGAGGAGAGCAGACTGATCACAATAAATGCGGCAAGGACTGCCAGCGCAGTCAGACGCTTGATCAATGTAGTTTCATGAAGCTTCATTGTGACCATGGTTTCTCCTCCTTTCAGATCGATTCTTTGTGTTTGGTTCATGAGCCCGGTCAACAACCCAGACCATGAAAACAAAAACCGTTTCCATATTGTAGTCCCGAATAAGGAATCGAGTCAATATGAAAACGGTTTTCAGATTGGAAAGAATTTTCGGATCAGTCGTTGAAGTGCTTCAGAGCTTCCATATCCTCTGCAGAGATCTCGAAGTCGAGCAGGGTGTTCTCCTTCATATGATCAGGATTGGTGGTCTTGGGAAGGGAGATGGTGCCCAGCTGGATGGTGTAGCGGATGCAAAGCTGTGCAACGGAAACACCATACTTTTTAGCATACTCAGCGATCTTCTCGTTCTGGAAGGCTTCACCGTGGGTGTTGGGGCAATAAGCTTCTACTAAGATGCCCTCGGACTCACAGTAGTCGATCAGTTCCAGAGGAGAACGAAGAATGGAGCAGGAAACCTGATTGATGGCAGGCTTGATCTCGCAGACCTCAAGGATGTTCTCGATATCTTCCTTGGA
>JAZUIK010000217.1:0-9019 GCA_045642205.1 Bianqueaceae bacterium | reverse complement strand
CTGAAGTTCGTCGATTCGCTCCATATAAAATCTCCTTCGGAAAAATGAAAGAACCACTTTCTAGGGAAAGGGTTCTTTCATTTTTTTGCTTTAATTGTTTGATTATCGGATGTCGTAAACGCTTCTCAGCTTGATGCCGGTGGGATCACCGCTGAGGATCTCCACTGTCTTGTTGTCGGCATTCAGGTCGAAGTAGTTATCGGAAAGGATCAGATCGTCATTTTCGTTCATGATCTCAACACTCTTCGCATATGCCTTGGCAGAAACAGTGATCTTGTTTCCATCAACGGTATAGGTAAGCTCCGGATCCACATAGTGGAAATACTTGTGGAAGCTGAGGTTAACGCTGCCTTCGGAAACGACCTCGCCATTTTTGATTGCCTGGTAGCTGATATATTCATCGAAGATCTTCAGATCAGACAGATCGATCTTTTCAAGCCATCCGGTAGAGAAGGCCTTGACGGTGATGTCTTCAGACTCGGAACGAAGGATCTCGCCCTTGGGGTTACGGATCTGCCAGTTGACGGTAATGACTTCGTCGTTCCAGGTCTCATTGGCAACAGCCAGGGTGATGGATTTCTCAAAGTCATAAGGATAACGGGTCATGAACTTTCCGGAGTTCATCATACCGTTCTCCTCACAGGAGATCATGATGGGAGCGAAGAAGCGCTTCTCGTAGTAATGCAGGGCCTTCAGACGACCGGCATAGTCGATGGAAGACCAGGAAGCGACGGGCCAGCAGTCGTTGAGCTGCCAGATCACGGTACCCATGCAGACGCCACGGTGTCTTCTGAAGTGCTCTACACCATAGCGGATGCCATCAGCCTGCAGCAGCTGGGAAGCGTAGATCATGGTATTGAAATCAGAGGGATACAGATAGGTCTGCTGCATGTAGTTCATGATCTTACCGTTGGCAGAAGCATTTCTCTGATGACGCTCCATAACATAGGAGAAGAGGTTCTTGTCTGCGGGATCATCGGTGATCATGTCGATGGTCTTTTCAGAGGGGATAGCCTGGAAACCGAACTCGGACAGATAGCGGAACAGATGCTCTCTGTAAGCGGTAAAGGGCTTGTTGCCATGCCATACCTGCCAGTAATGCTGGTCTCCGCGGGTCGGATCCTGAGGTGCATCGAAGGATCCACCGGAGGAGGGGGAAGAGGGCCAGTAGAAGGTCTGGGGTGCCATTTCGGCAACGGCATCGCGGATCAGATACTCATACATGATGAGGTAATCTCTGAGAAGGGAAGGACGCTTTGCAAAACCGGGGAAGCCGGCTTCTTCTTCTACTTCATTATTACCGCTGATGATAGCCAGACAGGCGTGATGACGGAAACGGAGGATATTGTCGCGGAATTCCTTGACGATATTATGCTCAAATTCCTTGGTCAGGGAGTAGAGGGTGCAGCAGAACATCATATCCTGCCATACCAGCAGACCAAGTTCATCACAGATGTCATAGAACCAGTCGTCCGGATAGTAGCCGCCGCCCCATACACGGATGGAGTTGTGGTTAGCCCAGGCAGCTTTCTCCAGAAGTTTACGGGTGGTCTCAGGAGTGACGCGTCCCAGAAGGTGATCCTCGGGGATGTAATCGGCACCCATGGAGAAGATCTTCAGTCCGTTAACGGTGGTAGCAAATTCCTCGCCGCCGATGTCCAGTTTATCGCGGCTGACGGTTATAGTGCGAAGACCGATACGTCTTTCCCACTGATCCAGAGTGGACTCTCCGTTTTCCATAGTGACAGTGACGGTATACAGAGGCTGCTTACCGTAACCGTTGGGCCACCAGAGCTCAGGATCCTCGATGGTAACTTTAGCATCCTGGAGGCAATCGCCGCTGACAGTTTTTTCAGCGATCTCCTTGCCGGAGGGATCCTTAACATAGATCGTATAGACAAGGCTTTCATCTACCTCGTCAGCATATTTAGGCTCTGCGTAGAGGACATCAGGCTTGATCTCCAGTTCGACTTTACCGGACTCATGATGCTGCAGGACCATAACGGACTCAAAACGAGCGATGGAATATCCTACCAGAGACACAGGTCTCCAGATACCGGCATCGGGAAGATGTGCGCCCCAATCCCAGCCGAACATGCAATGTGCTTTACGGATGTGCATGAATCCGGGCATAGCATCGTTATCAGCAGCGATATCATCGGCATCATGCATCATCTGACCGTAGCGGGAAGGAGAGTGGAAGAATACCTTCAGCTCATTGGAATCCTTTAAGAGATCCTTAATTTCAAACTCGAAGGTGCGGTGCATATTGTTGGTGGAACCGATCTTTTCTCCGTTCAGGAAGATATCGGTGATGGTATCCAGACCATCAAAATGCAGAAGGACATGATCCTGAGCCATGACGGAGGGATCTGCACTGAAGGAAGCGACATACTCAAAGTCGTTTTCCATAATAGCGCAGGCTTTTTCTTCGTTATCCTTCCAGAAAGGATCGTCCATTTTTCCTGCTGCAAGCAGGTCACCGTATACGGAACCGGGAACAGCGGCGTTCAGCCATTCGGTCTCGCCGACCTGTCGCATCTGCCAGTTCAGATCACATAAACATTGTTTTACCATGAGAAAAACCTCCTAATCTCAGGTCTTCTCCAGCTCCTTGAGCTGGCGTCGTTCTCTTTCACTTAAGTTATCATCATTGCGATGATGATGCTTGAGGATCTTGATCTCGTCGGGAGTAAATTCGTTGATCTCAACATCTCCCTTTTCCTGGGCGATGCCAACCTTGATCTTCTGGCGGAGTACATTGACATGAAGTACGTCGCCTACTCCATCGGGGGTCTCAACGGTGTCACCTTCATTAGGGAGATTTTTGGTCAGCTCCTCATAGGTAGATTCCTCATAGCGGAGACAGCACATCAATCTTCCGCAGGTACCGGAGATCTTGACAGGGTTCAGAGAAAGTCCCTGATCCTTGGCCATCTTGATGGAAACCGGTGCAAAATCGGACAGGAAGGTGTGGCAGCAGTAGGGACGTCCGCAGATACCGATACCGCCTCCGAGACGGGTCTCATCGCGGTAACCGACCTGACGGAGTTCAATACGGGTGTGGAAGGAAGTAGCCAGATCCTTGACCAGATCACGGAAATCCACACGTCCGTCTGCGGTAAAGTAGAACAGTACCTTGCGTCCATCAAAGGTATATTCAGCGGAAAGAAGCTTCATATTCAGGCCGTGTTCCTTGACTTTTTCGGCACAGATGACCAGTGCTTCTTTTTCCAGCTGAAGATTGTGCTTGTAAGTAGCCTTGTCTTCCTCGGTGGCTTTGCGGATTACGGCACGAAGAGGTGCTACGTAATCCGTCTCGGAGGCGAGACGGGGCTCAGTAACCACCAGTCCGTATTCGGTTCCGCGGGAAGTGTCGACCACCGCGTAGTCTCCCTTGTGAAGGGTGAAGGGACCGGGATTAAAATAGTAGGTGCGGCCGCCCTGGCGGAAACGCACACCGATAACAGTAGTCAAAATAGAGATCCTTTCATCAGGCATCAGCTGTTCTTCAACTCGATCATCAGACAATCGATGGCAAGCTGTTGATTGACATTAGCCTGTAATTTTTTATAAGTATCCGAGATCCGATCACAGATCCGGAGAATCTTTTCAGAGGAATAATAATCGGAAAGGAGAGCAATATCCTCCTCGCGATCTTTCAGAAGAAGATTGGAGGCGTCTTTGGTCTCCCTGTAGACACCGATATCTCTGTACCAGAGGTTGAGCAGAGAAAAGATGGCATCTCTTCTGGATTTATACTCATCAAACAATTTGCCTCCGTTTAAAACCTGCAGCAGGGAAATACGAGGAATGGAAGCAAGAAAATCAAAGAGAGCGCTTCGAAGGGAAGAGAAGGTCTCATCGGAACAGAGCTTAAGAGCTTCACCGATGGAACCCTGGGAGAAGGCAGCACACAAAGCGGCTGTATCTTCAGGAATATTCCTTTCTCTCAGGCTCCGGATCACCAGATCGGAAGGCAAAGGAGAAAGGGAGATGCGGATGCATCTTGAGAGGATCGTCGGAAGGAACGAGGTTTCATTCTCGGCCAAGAGCAGGATCAATCCATAAGCCGGAGGCTCTTCGATGGTCTTTAACAGAGCATTCTGCGCCTGGGCGTTCAACTTGTCGGCACTTTCTACGATATAGATCTTATAGGAATCCATGTAAGGAAGGATCTGCATATCACTGACCAGTTCATCACGGATCTGATCAACGGTGATCGCTTTGCCTTCTTCTGCAGGTCGGATGATCTTCACATCCGGATGATTTGAGTGATCTAATAATTCACAGCAACGGCAATGGCCGCAGCTGTCGATACCGCCATCCGGGAGATGGACGGGTTCCTCACATAAAAGCGCACGGACAAGGGCCCGTGAGAGCGTTTTCTTGCCAACGCCCCTGGGGCCCTCGATTAGATATGCATGACTGATCAGACCGTCCGAAAGGGCGGTCATAAGATGGTGCTTCACGCCCTCATGGCCGAGGACAGATGCAAAATCGTTCATCAGAACTTGTGGAACTGATCAACATCGATGACGAATACGGTAGCACCGCCTGCAGTAACTTCGATGGGATAAGGAACATATCCTTCGGAGGTGGTGTAGGGCTGGTTAGCGATGGTCATCTGCTTGGTGGTCTGACACTTTTCACGGATGATACCGAGAACTTCATCCAGCTTTTCCTCTTCGCATCCTACAAAGATCGTAGTGTTGCCGATGCGGAGGAAGCCACCGGTGGAAGCGAGTTTGGTAACGCGGAAGTTGCTACGGTTGAGAGCTGTAGTCAATTTCTGAACGTCTTCGTCGTGTACAATGGAAATAACGAGTTTCATAACAGTTCTCCTTTTCAAGAAAATATATATATAAAGCATTCCCGGGGCCGTGCAGTTTACTGCTGCAGAAGCTCCAGAGTCTGCTTCCATATATCCTGGTGGACTTCATCGATAGAGCGGGCTCCGTCGATGAGACGGATACGGTGAGGATAGCGGCGGGATAGTTCAAGGCATCCCTCATTGACCATGCGGTGGAAGGAACTTTTTTCCTTCTCCAATCGATCCAGCGAATGACCCTGCTGAGATTGTTTGCGGCGAAGGCCTTCTTCGTAGTCGATATAGACCATGAAGGTAACATCCGGCTCAAGGCCTGCGGTAGCAAAGCGATTCAGTTCGTAGACTTCATCGATGCCAAGGCCACGGGCGATACCCTGATAGATCAGACTGGAATCGATAAAGCGATCCAGTAAAACAACCTTGCCTTCTTCAAGGGCGGGGCGGATCAGCTGCGCCACATGCTGTGCACGGGAAGCGGCATACAGATAGGCCTCGGTACGGGGATCCATTTCCTTGTTGGCAGGGTCCAGGATCAGATCACGGATCTTTTCACTGATGGCAGTGCCGCCGGGCTCTCTGGAACGGACCACACTGTAGCCTGCATCTTTCAGGGCTTTCTCCAGAAGATCCATCTGCAGTGTCTTGCCGGAACCGTCCGGTCCCTCAAGGGAAATGAATAAACTCATAGGGTAACCTCACAAAAGTTAAACTACCGATCGGTAGAACCATCCGGCAGTGCCGCAGGGCGTTGCCAAAATGATAATACCTTATTATAAAAGTTTTACGGACCTTTTTCAACAAAAATGCAAAGGAACCCGGAGAAGATCCCCTTGGGTTTTTGCAGGGAAGAAACGGGATTTGGTTGCAAAAAAGAGGGACAGGGACTACAATATCATAGATATAGTATGACTAATCGTTTCTATTATTATATAAATTAACTTCAGGCAGGTATTCAACGATGAAAGTGATCGTAGTCGGCTGCGGAAAGATCGGAACCACTCTGATCGGCAGTCTTGTGGAAGAAGGACATGATGTAACCGCCATCGATATCGATGCGGATGTGATCGGTGGTATTACGGATATCTATGATGTCATGACCGTTGTAGGAAACGGCGTTGACTGTGACACATTGGAGGAGGCAGGTGCACCGGAGGCAAGACTTTTAGTAGCCGTGACTCCCAAGGATGAGGTCAATATCCTTTGCTGCTTCCTGGCAAAACGTATGGGTGCGCATCATACCGTTGCACGTATTGAAGATCCCAACTGCTCCGACAGAGAGCTGGCTTTCATCAAACAGCATACCAACGTTTCCATGTTCATCAAGCCTTCTCAGCTGGTGGCAGGAGAACTGGTCAACATGCTGCAGCTGCCCACGGGTGTCCGTGCGGAGTACTTTGCCCGCCGCAGTTTTGAGATGATCGAGATCCGTATCAAGGAGAAGTCCGTCCTGAGCGGCCTGTCCCTTCTGGAGATGCGTAAAAAGATCAAGGGTGATTACCTGATCCTGGCTGTCAATCGTGGCGGCACGGTCAAGATCCCCGATGGTAACTTTGTCCTGAAGAGCGGTGATGAGATCATGTTCGGTTCCACCACCGAAGGTATCGGTAATCTTCTCAAGGAACTGGGTTATCTGGCAGACAGAGCCAGAAATGTCATGATCCTGGGTGGAAGCCGTACGGCATATTATCTGGCAGATTCTCTGACAAAGCTGGGTACTAAGGTTAAGATCGTGGAGCAGAATAGAGAGCGCTGCAGAGAACTGTGTGAACTGGTTCCCAAGGCTGTCATGATCCATGGAGACGGATCCAAGGGTGATCTTCTGGAGGAAGAAGGAATCCAGAGGACCGATGCCTTTGTCAGTCTGACGGGAATCGATGAGCAGAACCTGCTCATGTCGATCTATGCCCAGAAGAATCATGTCAAGAGAGCCCTCTGCAAGCTGGACCGCAGTGAGTTTGTCGATCTGGCAGAGCAGCTGGGAATGGAAGAATTTGTATCTCCCAGACGTCTTTTGTCTGACTCGATCATCCGCTATGCAAGAGCTATCGAGAATTCCGAAGGAAGCAAGATGGAGATGCTCTATCGTTTGATGGATGACAAGGTGGAGGCTTCCGAGTTCATCGTTCATCCCGGTTTCAAATATGTCGATCTTCCCTTGATCGAACTGAGAAAGCGCATGAAGGATAACATCCTTCTGGGTGGTATCCTGCGCGATTCCAAGCTGATCATCCCCGGAGGTGAAGATGTGATCCTGGAGGGCGACCGTGTCATTGTTGTCGCAGCCAACCATCAGATCCATGATCTGACGGATATCGTGGCGGAGGGTAAGGACTGATGAATCGCCGAATGATCCTCTATATGATCGGAGAGGTCATGCTGATCGGCGGCGCTTTGATGCTGCTTCCGCTGATCGTGGCTCTTATCTATAAAGAGAGCTGTTTTATGGCCTTTCTGGAGAGTATCGCTATCTACGCAGTCGTAGGCGGTGGTCTCATGTATTTTTCCAAGCCTCAGGTGAAGACGATCTTTGCCAGAGATGGTTTTGTTATCGTTGCCTTCAGCTGGATCGTGTTGTCCGCTGTAGGCGCACTTCCCTTTGTATTCAGCAAAGAGATCCCCAATTTTATCGATGCCTTCTTCGAGACCGTCAGTGGTTTTACCACTACCGGAGCTTCCATTTTGGAGGATATCGAAAGTAAGAGTAAAGCGATCCTGTTCTGGAGAAGTTTTACCCACTGGATCGGCGGTATGGGCGTTATCGTCTTTATGATGGCCATTGTCCCTGCACAGAATGACCGTAATATGCATGTTATGCGTGCGGAGGTACCCGGTCCCACCGTTGGTAAACTGGTCCCCAGACTGAGAGATACCGCTAAGATCCTGTATCTTCTGTACATTGCCGTCAGTGTGCTGGAAATCATTTTCCTCCTGGCAGGCGGTATGAACCTGTATGAAGCACTGATCCATATGTTCGGAACGGCCGGTACCGGTGGATTCAGTTCCAAGGGCGACAGCATCGCGGGATACAATACGTATCTGCAGTGGGTCATCACGGTGTTCATGCTGGTCTTTGGTGTCAACTTCAATCTGTATTATCTGGTAGCCAAGAAACATATCAAGGAAGCACTGCATTCAGAAGAACTGCATGTCTTTTTAGCTATCTGGTTGGCTGCGACCCTGTTCATTACCTTTAACATCCTTTCATCCCATAACGGCTTTGGTGATGCACTGACCAAGGCGGGCTTTGCAACCGCTTCCATTATGTCTACCACCGGATATGCAACAGAGGACTTTAACCTCTGGCCGCAGATCTCCAGAACGATCCTGATGCTGTTGATGTTCGTAGGCGGCTGTGCCGGTTCCACCGGCGGTGGTTTTAAGATCGCCCGCATCATCATGGTCTGGAAGAGCATCAAGAGAGAACTTCGAAGACTGCTGCATCCCCGCAGTGTTGGTGTGATCCGTTTTGAAGGAAAGACGGTCGATGACAGTACCACCAATGGTGTCATGGCATATCTGGCACTGTATGTGGTAGTCATGATCGTTGTGCTGCTGCTCGTATCCTTCGATAAGATGGATATGGAAACGAATATTACGGCGGTCATCTCCTGCTTTAACAATATCGGACCCGGTCTGGGTGCCGTGATTGGCCCTGCCGGCAACTATTATACTTACAGCGGTTTTTCCAAGATCGTCCTTTCCATGGCTATGCTGCTGGGAAGACTGGAGATCTATCCGCTTCTGATCGCAATGAATCCGTCGACGTGGAGATCAGGAAACTGAGGCCTCGATGGCCTCAGTTTCCTGAGACGTTTCACGCGCAGCGTGAAACTATGCCTTGATCAAATTCGTGACCTCGACGGTCTTAATTTCCTGAGCCGTTTCGTGCTATGCACGAGACTATGTGCTAATTGCAGATATGGCCGCGATGGCCTCAGTTTCCTGAGACGTCTCACGCGCCGCGTGAAACCATGCTTTGAATTATATTTGGGAGGTATCTATGGAAGAGATGACGGGAAAGGGCAGGTTGGTCCTGTGCCCTACACCGATCGGTAATCTGGGGGATATTTCCGAGCGAGTGATCGAAACCCTGAAAGGGGCTGATGTGATCGCCTGTGAAGATACCCGTACCAGTGCACCCTTACTGGCTCATTTTGATATCCACACCTCTCTGATCTCTTATCATAA
>JAZUIK010000216.1:0-6606 GCA_045642205.1 Bianqueaceae bacterium | reverse complement strand
CGCGAAGAGTCTGCTCCAAAGATGTCAGTCCGTATACACACATGTCCGGACAGAGGGCAGCCTCACTGGCATTGGTGAGGGGAAGAAAGATCGTCCGAAGGTCTTCAGAGAACTGAGAGGCGCAGCGTGTCATCGTCAGGGCTCCGTATAAGGGTTTCAGTTCACCGGACAGAGAGAGTTCCCCTAGCCACAACGAGGAGGTAAGGAGCCTGGAAGGGATCATCCTTTCGCAGGAGAGGATACAAAGAGCAATGGGAAGATCCAGCCAGGGGATCGATTCGATCTGGGGTGATCGGATATCCAACGAGCGGATGTTCACGGTGATCCTGGAAGCAGGAAGAGAGAAGCCTATCATCTTCAGGGCACTTCTGACCCGTTCCCTGGTGCTGTTGGCGGAGGAAGGGGAAATACCGATGATATTAAAGCTGGGAAGACCTCCGGTAATAAAGCATTCGATCTCTAAAACAGAACCGGTCAGTCCGCTGATGCTGGTGCTGTAGGTTTTCTGGTACATAGTCATACTCCTTAAAAAATACATTGATCGCACAGGTTATGCTCTCCATATATAGTCGTATTTTTTCAGGCTGAAGAGCACAGAAAATCTCTCGTTTACAAATTGTTCGGAAATTTAGATACATACCATGTTAATTAGAAGGAAAAATTGGTCTATACAAAGAATAAACACCTGTGTATAATGGGGACTTGTCGGAGTGACCCGGGGAGTCGATATGGATATACAAAGGCAAGTGAAAGAACGTCATGATGCCATCCTGGGTCTGGTCCTGGATCAGGGACACGAAAATAAGAAGGTCGGCCGGATCTTAGCCCATTCCAAAGGGCTGACCTGTAACAATACCGCAGCTTTTTTAGAGGACCAGTTGCAGTGCCGTATTACCCCTCTTAGGGATAAGGCATTAAGGGCTCTTGACAGCTGTGATAGAATGGGGATCGGTCTTGTCTTTATAGGAGATCCGGATTATCCATCGGAACTGGAGTCCATCCTGGATCCTCCATCTGTTCTTTTCTTTCGAGGAAAGAGGGAGGTCCTAAACAGGGAGGCTCTTGCCATTGTCGGAGCCAGGAGGGCGACATCCTACGGAAGACAGATCGCCTACGAGATCGCCAAGGCAGCTGCCCGTAAACAGTGGGCCGTTGTCAGCGGACTGGCCATCGGGATCGACGGAGCGGCCCATAGAGGAGCTCTGGATGCAAACGGCATCACCATGGCGGTCATGGCAGGCTCTTTGGAATCCTGTTACCCGAAAAGTCACAGCTGGCTTTTTCAGAGGATCATCGAGACAGGAGCCGTGATCTCGGAATATGCACCGGGGACGGAGCCACTAAGGTGGCGGTTCGCCGAGCGTAATCGGATCGTCAGCGGAATGAGCCGGGCAGTCATCGTGGCACAGGCAGGTATGCAGAGTGGATCTTTGATCACTGCCAGATGTGCCGCGGAGCAGGGACGGGATGTCTACTGCGTGCCGGGAAGTCTCTTTGATCCGGAATATCTTGGGTCCCATCGATTGATCCAGGATGGTGCAAATATCGTTACATCCATTGAGGAACTCTTTTCGGAGAATGCCTTTTCAGACCAGCAAAGTCTCTTCATGTTCCAGCCAAGAAAACAGCTGAGCTCGGAGAATGAGGCTGCCAAAACGGTGGTCAGACTGAAAAAGGAATCAGGAAAGATGGAAGGAGCGGCAGGAGATTGGAAATGGCTCCTGGATGCAGTGGATGATTTTGGGTGTGGAACAGAGGAACTTCTGCAGCGTACCGGAAAAGATGTGGTAATGGTGCAGATGGGATTAAGTGAATTAGAGATCCTTGGGCTGATCGAGCATCAGGGATCCTTGATAGTCAGAAAACATGGAGGATGAGTATGGCAAAATATCTGGTGATCGTAGAGTCTCCTTCCAAGGCGAAAACGATCAAAAAGTATCTCAGCGGAAACTACACGGTCATTGCCTCACAGGGACATATCCGTGATCTTCCCAAGAGCAGCCTGGGTATTGACATCGAACATGATTTTGAACCCCATTACATTACGATCCGCGGTAAGGGTGAATTACTGGCACAGTTGAAGAATGAAGCGAAAAAAGCCGATAAGATCTTCCTGGCAACTGACCCTGACCGTGAGGGGGAAGCGATCAGCTGGCATCTGGCAACAGCTCTTGGCCTGAGCGAGAAGCAGGTCTACCGTGTCGCATTTAACGAGATCACCAAGAATGCGGTCAAGGCGGCCATCAAAGAGCCCAGAAAGATCGATATGAATCTGGTAGATGCACAGCAGGCTCGCCGTGCACTGGATCGTATCGTAGGATATGAGATCAGCCCTGTTCTTTGGAAGAAGGTCAAGAGAGGCTTATCTGCAGGACGTGTGCAGTCGGTTACTCTTAGACTTCTCTGCGAGAGAGAGGATGAGATCAACGATTTCGTGAAGGAAGAGTTCTGGACCATGGAAGGTTCCTTTGTCAAGGAGGGAGCTTCCGGAAAGATCCAGACTAAGCTTAGCAAGGTGGATGGCGAGAAGCCCGAGATCCATACAGAGAAGGAAGCAGAGGCTCTGATGCAGCGCATCCAGAAGACCAAAGCATTTTCTGTCAAGGAGATCCGCTCCGGAAAGCGCAGCCGTAAGGCACCGGATCCCTTCACCACAAGTACACTGCAGCAGGAAGCCAGCAAGAGACTGAATTTCTCTCCTTCCAAGACTATGAGAGTGGCACAGATGCTCTATGAAGGTGTGGATCTTCCCGGTCGTGGTATGACCGGTATGATCTCCTATCTTCGTACGGACTCTGTCCGTATCTCCGAAGAGATGCAATCTGCGGCTAAGGAATATATCGGAGCACAGTATGGTAATGAGTTTTCCGGAGAAGGTGAGCACGCCCAGAAGAGCGGCTCCCGTATCCAGGATGCACACGAAGCGATCCGTCCCACCTCATTGGAACTGGATCCTAAGAGTGTGGAAGAGGCTCTGGGAAGAGACGGATATCGTCTGTACAAACTGATCTGGGATCGTTTCCTTGCTTCTCAGATGAGTTCTGCTCAGTATGAGACTCAGAAGATCACCATCGAAGGTGACGGAATGGAATTTGATGCTTCCGGATCTGCCCTTCGCTTTGCCGGTTTCATGAAGGTATATCAGGAGACCGATGAGGAAGAGGAAAAGATCCAGAATATTGCCGGACTGAATATGGGAGATGTCGTTAAGACAAAGGAAATGTCTAAACTGCAGCATTTCACCCAGCCCCCGGCAAGATATACCGAGGGTACTCTGGTCAAGGCACTGGAGGACAACGGTATCGGTCGTCCCAGTACCTATGCACCTACTATTACGACCCTTACTGCCAGAGACTATGTGGCTAAGGAAAAGAAGGTCCTGTATGTTACGGAGCTGGGAAGCCTGGTCAATGACATTACCATGCAGTACTTCGATGATGTGGACTCCACCAGCTTCACCGCAAAGATGGAGAACGATCTGGACCAGGTAGGCGAAGGACAGAAAAACTGGAAGGTCATCCTGCGTGAGTTCTACGAAGATTTCGAGCCTCAGGTACAGAAGGCAATGAAGGAACTGGAGAAGGTCAAGCTGGAAGATCCCGTAACCGATGTGATCTGCGATAAGTGCGGAAGGAACATGGTCCTTAAGAACGGACGCTTCGGCAAGTTCTATGCCTGCCCCGGATTCCCGGAGTGCCATAACACCAAACCCTATTTCGACTATATCGATGCAACCTGTCCCAAGTGCGGCGGCAGTATCTGCGTCAAGAAGAGCCGAAAGGGCAGAACCTACTTCGGATGTGAGAATGCTCCGGAGTGTGATTTCATGAGTTGGGATCGTCCCTCCATGAAGGATTGTCCTGTATGCGGACACAGACTGTATGAGAAACGTGGAAAGAAGATCTCTCTGGTCTGCCTGGAGGAAAACTGCAGCTATTCCGAAGAGGTTGCAGCAGTAGAAAATACAGAAGAATAATTAGCCATCTTACCCATGAAACGGCAAAAGAGAAAGGCCGGAAATGGGAAAAGAAAGATCCATCAAGTCGGCGTTGTCATCAGAGGAAAATCTCCCGGAGGAATTGTTCCAAAGGAGGATTCTGGACAATCGTCGACTTGTTGCATTTGCGATCAAGCGGATGGAAAGTCAGTTGCCTTCAGCCATGACCAGAGAGGATGCGATCCAATACGGCATGGTAGGATTGATCGTTGCCGGGAAGACATATCAGGAAGACAAAGGAAGATTTTCAACCTGGGCATACATTACGATCCGTGCTCATCTGATGGATGGGATGATGGAGTATATGCCTCTCAATCGGACCTTGGGAAGATCCTACTCCATCTGGAAAAAGATCAGAGAAGATAAACTGAGGGACGATCCCTGGATCGAGGAAGAGGAACTGTCCAGAAGTATCTGCAGGACCATGAATATCTCTCTCGAAAAGGAGAAGGAACTGAGGTCTCTCTCGGAACTTTCCAACATCTCTCTGGAGAGGATGGAGGTTGAGAAGAGATATCTGACGAACCTTATGGAAGCGTCAGAGGAAGTGTGGGATGGGATCTTTCTGAAAGAAGATATCAGGGGAGCGATCCGAAAACTTACGCCTGTGCAGAGGGAGATAGTTATCCGCTATTTTTATCAGCGAAAATCCTATAGGACCATCGCGGAGGAACTGAACCTGAGCCGTCGTACCTGCCGCAGGGAATATGAGCGTGCCCTTGTCCGTCTTCGACGGGAACTGAAAGAATATGGTGAGTGAAATTTGTGCAAAGCACCGAGAATTCTTTCTTTACAAAGGGTCTCTCCCGTGGTAAAATATCATTTCGTGAGACTAATCCACACCTGCACGGATGAAGAGGCCGGTGCCCATATAGGGTTGCCTTTTCGCAGAAGGGCAGGGAGGAAAAAACCAAGGAGGATAACCATGAGTGTTATTTCTATGAAGCAGCTTCTGGAAGCTGGTGTACATTTCGGACATCAGACCCGTCGCTGGAACCCCAAGATGGCTCCGTACATCTTTACCGAGCGTAACGGCATCTACATCATCGACCTGCAGAAGACCAGCCGTAAGGTTGACGAGGCTTATGCAGCAGTCAAGAACATCGTTGCTGAAGGCGGCACCGTTCTGTTCGTAGGTACCAAGAAGCAGGCACAGGAGACCATGAAGATCGAGTCCGAGCGTTGCGGCATGTACTATGTTAACAGCCGTTGGCTTGGTGGTGAGCTTACCAACTTCAAGACCATTCGCAGCCGTGTAAAGCGTATGGAAGAGCTTGAGCAGATGGAAGCTGATGGAACTTTCGAGCTGCTGCCCAAGAAGGAAGTTATGAACCTTCGCAAGGAGCTTGAGAAGCTGCAGAAGAACCTGAACGGTATCCGTAACATGGATCGTCTGCCCGACCTGATCTTCATCGTTGACCCCCACAAGGAGCGCATCGTTGTTCAGGAAGCTCATATTCTGGGCATTCCCACTGTTGCTATTGTTGATACTAACTGCGATCCCGAAGAGATCGATTTCGTCATTCCCGGAAACGACGACGCTATCCGTGCAGTTAAGCTGATCGCTGGTATGGTTGCTGACGCAGTCATCGAGGCTAAGGAAGGCGAGCAGGTCGTTGAAGAGGAAGCTGTTGAGGAGACCACCGAGGAGGTTACTGAGTAATGGCTGTTACTGTTACCGCTGCAATGGTTAAGGAGCTGAATACCCTTACCGGCGCTGGAATTATGGCTTGTAAGAAAGCCCTTGTAGAAGCTGATGGAAACCAGGAAGTTGCTATCGAAGCACTTCGTAAGGCAGGACTTGCTATGGCTGCTAAGAAGGCAGGCCGTATCGCTGCTGAAGGTCTGGTTGGTTTTGAGGTTTGCGAGTGCGGCAAGAAGGCAGCTATCGTTGAGGTTAACTCCGAGACTGACTTCGCTGCAAAGAACGAGACCTTCCGTAACTATGTAGCAAGTGTTGCTAAGCAGGCACTGGCTACCGAAGCTACCAATATGGACGAGTTCAAGGCAGACAAGTGGGTTGAGGACAACACCAAGACCGTTGCTGATTCTCTGGTTGATATGGTTTCCTATATCAAGGAGAACCTGCAGATCCGTCGTTTCGCTAAGATGGAAGCTGAGAGCTATGTTGCTACCTATAGCCACGGCAATGGCCGTATCGGCGTTCTGGTAAACATCGCTGCTCAGGAAGTTAATGATGCTGTTAAGACCGCAGGTAAGATGGTTGCAATGCAGATCTGTGCAATGAACCCCCTGTATCTTGACCAGGCTTCTGTTGATCCCGAGTGGATCGCTAAGGAGAAGGAAATCATCCTTGGCCAGATGGCTCAGGATCCCAAGAACGCTTCTAAGCCCCAGCAGATCCTTGAGAAGATGTCCATCGGTAAGATGGCTAAGCGCTACAAGGAAGTTTGTCTGCTGGATCAGGAGTACTCCTTCGGCGACGAGGGCAGTGTTGCTGATTACCTGAAGAAGGTCTCCAAGGAAGTTGGATTTGAAGTTGCTGTTAAGGGCTTCATCCGTTTCGAGACCGGCGAAGGCATCGAGAAGAAGCAGGAAGACTTCGCAGCAGAAGTTGCAAAGCAGATGGGTAAGTAATCGCGGAGCGA
>JAZUIK010000215.1:0-4646 GCA_045642205.1 Bianqueaceae bacterium | reverse complement strand
TGTTAGATGTGCTTGTAGTATCTGCAGCACTGTCCCTACCCATCAGGACTGTTTAACCACAGATGACAGAGCCGTAGGTTAGGCTGTACGCCCACGGGTGTCGTGACAGATCTAACGTAGTCAGTTAAGACTCAGGCTAGTCAACCAGGACTTGTTTCCAAGCCCCCACTTCTTAAGTGGTGGGTGATTGACACTCGTATCTCCTTTCAGGATCCTCTGTAATATCCGTATGTAAGAAACGCGATAACTCCCTTTGCAGGAAGATATCGCGTCTTATTTTTTCTTAGATTACTTCGACCAGCTGGATGTGGAAGTTCAGCTCTTTGCCTGCCATCTCGTGGTTGGCATCGAAGGTGATGGTCTCCTCATCCTTAGCGGCAACACAGACAGGAATGGGATGTCCGCTGGAGGTACGAAGAACGACTCTTGCACCGATCTCCAGAGTCTCACAGCCTGCAACCTGAGAGAGCTTGACGGTGAAGATATTCTGAGGATCAGCCTCGCCGTATGCTTCCGCAGGCATCAGGTGGATATCGATCTCCTGACCGACTTCCATGTCAACGACTGCCTTGTCGAAGCCGGGGATCATCATACCGGTTCCGCAGATGAACTCCAGAGGCTCACCGCGGTCATAGGAAGAATCGAACTGGGTTCCATCGTTGAAGGTTCCCTTGTAATGGACCTTACAGATCTTACCGGCATTGGGGCCTTCCAGGATGACCTGAGGAGTACCGCAGCCACCGCCGCATCCTCCGCAGCCACCGCCACAGCCACCGCAGCCGCTGCCGCAATCTCCGCCGCAGCCTTCTTCCTCTTCCTCGTCATGCTCATGGCAGTTAACGCCGGCAGACTGCATCTCGCCGGAAAGGAATGCAACGATCGCTTCATCACAATCTCCCTCAGCACCGGAGAAGACGATAATGCCTGCCTCCTGAAGGGCTGCCTGTGCACCGGATCCCATGCCACCGCAGATCAGGACCTGTACATTCTGCTCGGCCAGAAATCCAGCCAGCGCCTCGTGGCCTGCACCTTCGGTTCCAATGATCTCGCTGGAAACAACGGCACCATTCTCAATTTCATAGATCTTAAAGTTCTCGGTATGACCGAAATGCTGGAAAACGTTTCCGTTCTCGTAAGTAACAGCAATCTTCATTGTATATATCTCCTTGCATTTATCTCAAACACTCTGCCGGATAGACTACCGGCAAAATCGATAACGAACGGCACATAGTATACCACAGTTTCCTGTTTCAATTCAACTCATCCATTTTTGACATGGATCAGAAATTCTTCCCATTCCATCCCCAGAGATGACTCTCTTCATACTTTACATAGATACGATCAGCGGGAACACCCAATTCCTTTGCCAGGATCTCAGTAGTTTCTTTTGTCATGGCAGCGTATGCCTCCTTGGTGGTGGAACCGAAGATCTTGATCTCAACCATAGCACAGGGATCTTCATTTCCCTTGAAGCTCATGGGTGTTTCTCCCTCAAAAGCAAGCATGAGCCATGCTTCGGTCTTTCCGGGGATCAGTTCGATCGCTTTTCCAAGAGCCTTCTCAAGGTTTGTCCTCTTTTCTTCACAGATGGCTGCATTGGTCTTTACATTAATGAACGGCATAGTGTTATCCTCCTCTTATTTTCCCGTTTTGAATATTCTTAGATCCATGGAACCGCAGTTGGTAACTTTGATTCCTTCTTTGTAAGCATCCCTGATCACTTTCCCGATGACATTTTGGACATTGCGACAGTAGGTGATCATATGGCCCGACTGAGACAGGAGATGTTTCCACACCTCTTCTTCGCTGCCTCCCATATAGACGACTTTGTCCATATCCAACAGGAGTTTTTCTATCCTGTCCTTGTCCGGGTGTTCCTGCACGTACAGTTCCGATGGAAGGATGGCGATCAGCTTCATATTTCTTCCGCTTCCTGTTACCGCATTCTTCTTCCTCAGAAGATACTCCGCCATCAGAAACTCATAATTATTGGAAAGCCTCAATCCCCAGTACCACACATGTTCATAATTGATCATGGGATCCATGGCGTATCTGGCTTTGGTGAGGATCTTCTGATCTTCGCCAAACTCATATTTCTGCCCGATCACGCAGGCAACATTCTCCCTCTGCCAGCCGTCGATCATATCCTCACCTCCTCTCGTAGGTACGCACTTAGGGTCAGAGCACTTTCGCGCTAAAGTATATCAGTACTAAAGCACTTTAGTACTGATGTACTTTTCTATACTTCAAATATATAGAAGGAATTGACCTCTTCCTCACACATGGCGTTGAGAGTGAGATAGCGGATCCCCTCTTCCGTCTGATCCCCACCGAAGTGGTAATGTCCCTGCAGGACCAGATCGACTTTACCGCTTTCCTTCAGGATCTTCTTGATCTCTTTTGCATTCTCTACCACATGCTCCGGTGAGATGGTCTCATCCAGCGGCTGATGCAGTAAGACAGTACACTTCTGTTTTTTATCTGGATCGATCTCAGGATTTTCCATCAGTGTCGAGCCTGCTCGAAACGTCCTGGTTGCATCGCAAACAGATGTACATTTTTGCTCTGACCCCAAATGTGCTTTCAGCCATTCCACCTCGTCCTTTGGAATACAGGTCTGGGTCCAGTCCTCGTAATGATCGGGCCAGGGCTCTTGATTTCTTTTATAGTTTGCATCCAGAAGGATGACCTTGGAGTATTCATCTTCAAAGACACAGGGTGCGGTGGTAACCTGACTGATCTTTTCAAAGTCTTCTTTGGTGAAGATCTCTCTGTCATGATTTCCCATACAGGTAAAGACGGGTACGCCTACCGTGTGGACTGCCTCTGCCATTTCCCTGAGACGATCTGTCATATCTTCTTCAGAGCCATAGACACTGATCCAGTCTCCCAGACAGAAGATGGCATCGACCTGGGCATTCTTGAATGCCTCACAGGCTTCCTTTAGCTTACCAAGAGACAGTGCTGGTCTTCTTGTATTAAGCAGCCTGTCTGCCAAGGCATAGTGTGGGTCAGTAAATACACCGATCTTCATATGCTTCCCTCCTCCAAAGATGATCCATCAGCTATCATTTAAAATGATCCTTAGACACATACATTGTACCATGAAAATCAATCGTGAAGATTTTTTCTTTTCTTTAATATCCTAGCGCATATCTTATTGCGTTTTTCGGTTTTGAGGCATACAATAATCTTTACGTTTCGACCAACTGCAAGGCAGCTGATCGAGTTTTCACACAGAAATCTCATCGAAAGAAGTTGTGTTATGGAAAGCTTTAAACAGTTCCAGCAGCGCATTCAGTCTATCCAGAAAGAGATCGGTCTCGATGTCTTTCAGTATGACGAAAGCGAATTCTGGATGGTACAGTCTCCCTACGAATATATCGAATTCTATGCACTGGATAACAATCTGGTGAACACTGCCATCGCTCTGCCCCTGGCCCGTGGTATGCACAACGGCACCCACAGAAAATCAACGATCACCAAGCATGGTAAGACCTATCGTGTTCCCTATGTGATCCATCCCCTGATGGTCTGTCGTATGCTGGTCGATATCCAGATCCCCATTTCCAAGGAGGAAGAAGATATCCTTCTGGCAGCCGCACTGTGCCATGATATGATCGAAGATATTCCCTTCCCGGATCACGGTAAGGAAATCTATACCCGTTTCCATCTGGATAAGAGAGTCTACGATACGGTCAAGCTGCTGTCTAAGCGCAAGGATTTCACCGCGGAAGAAGAGAAAGCATTTTTCCACGAGATCGAATCCCATCCCCTGGCTCTTCTCATCAAGTTGTCCGATCGGGGCAACAATGTAGAGGACCTGTATAACATGTCCAACTGGAAGGTCCATGAATATGTGGATGAGACCAGAAAGTTCTTCTTCCCCATGTGCGATTACGGTCTGGAGCATTTCCCCGAGATCCGCTCCTCCCTTCAGATCCTGAAGGACAAGATCCAGTGTCTCACCGAGACTTCTGCGATCCTGGTGGATCGTTATCATGCGCTGGAGGCTGAACTTCTTACCGAGCTGGATGCGCTCCACAAGGAAAATGAACAGCTCCGCCAGCAGTGGAAAGAACTGTGGGACAACTAAGGAGGGAACGGTATGAATTACGAATACAATGAGACCAGATTCCTTCCCTATGAAGGTGCCTACGAGATCGTCCACCGGTATGCGGAAGAAAATGAAATGAATAATACCCTGAAGGCGCTGCCTCTGGTACGTTCCATGATGTTGCCTCCCGAGGGGGTCAATGTATTTTATGTCAAAGGTCACAACCAGACAGCCGGTTATTTTGTCCATGCCCTGGCCATCGGTCGTGCCCTGATCGATCTGGCGGTTCCTTTTTCCAAAGAAGAGACCGATATCTGTATCGCTGCAGGACTTTGCCATATCCTGCAGGAGCTGGTGGATCTGGATGCAGAGCAGGAAGCCTTCCTGTCTCTGACCTCATTAGATCCAAGGGTCTACGAGATTGTCAGACTCATTACCCGTATCGATCCTTTGACAGATGCACAGCAGAAGGTCTTCTATGGACGCATCCAGATGAACAAGTTAGCGGTACTGGTAAGGTTGGCAGACCGCGGCAATCTGGTCCAGAACCTTCATGGAAGTTCTCTGACCGATGCGAGAGAATATGTGC
>JAZUIK010000214.1:0-6979 GCA_045642205.1 Bianqueaceae bacterium | reverse complement strand
TCTGATACCGGTTCCACGGTATAGACCTGATAACCGATGCCCTCTGTCTCCGCAACGAATTCCACCTTAAAACGGCGTGCCACATAGGGACGGCGGAAGCGATCTGCCGGTAGAGTATAACCAAAGGAGGGGCCCAGATCTTCAAAGTGGGCAGGGATCTCTTCTCCTTTTGCATTCATAAGCTTTAAGGCGGGGAAAGGAAGATCCTTCATGGTATGCCAGGAACGGTTCAGGTCACCCCAGCGTCTGGTTAGATCCAGAGTTGCGAAAACAAACTGCTTTGCCTTCTTACCTTCTGAGGAAAAGACAGCAAAACATACCTGTCCCTTATCCACTGCCTCCTTAGTATTCAGACAGGGATTCTCATCCGCCAGCCTTTTAACGATCCTATCCAAAAGTTCCTCGGAAATGGCTGTTCCGGCATCTTTCGCCTGAGCAAAACGTTCTTCGATACCGCGGTTGACCTCATCCACGCTGCAGCTGCAGATACTATCATGAGGATGGTTCTGCATGAGTTTTTTCCATGCGTACTGCAGATATCTATCGTCATAGGGAATGCCGAACAAGGAGCCCATGACCGTCATGGGTTCCGTCTGCTTTTCTAAAAGCGTCTCACATTCTCTGTTCTTTCTCTTAAGATCTACCCTGGCGGAGCAGGTATTGACCAAAGTTCCCAGTCCATCGGTCTCCTGGGAGGTCAGTTCTCCCTTGATGGTGCTGGTCTTTTCTGTCAGTTCCGGAAGGATGGAAGCAATATAGGAAGGAAAATCTGTCTGGATAAATTCGATATCCGGATAGAGTTTTCTGGCAGTAGCAAGGGCTGCGGTCAGATCCTTCTGCACCGGCTGATGGTCACAGCCGTTCATGAACAGAAGATGTCTGGTGCCTGCAACCTTCTTGGCAGAGGCGATCTTTCTGTCCCAGTATTCCTTCGCTGCTTCTTCCTCCACAGGGATCTCTGCTCCGTTGTTATACCAGTTGGCAAAGAGGACTGCCGGCAGGGAAGATCCGTCCGGAGACTCCCAGTACAGTTCGGAAAAGGCAGAATCAAACTTTCCGCCGCTTCCCAGTTCATTGTTGGCCCCGACCGTTCGAACACCGCGTCCAAAGATCACAGCATCCATTCCGGCCTGCTTTAATATCTGAGGCATCTGACCCGCATTACCGAAGGCATCCGGAAAATAACCGATCTTGCAGAGTTTTCCATAGTCCTGCGCTTCTCTCATACCGGTGAGAAGATTGCGGATGGTGGCTTCACCGCTGGTAAGGAATTCATCCTGCAGGATGTACCATGGACCTGCCGTCAGTTTTCCCTCTTTTACCAGCTCCTGAACTTTTTCCTTCATTTCAGGATGGATCTCCAGATAGTCATCCAGCGCGATGGTCTGTCCATCCATGTGGAAGGTGGAATACTCCGGATCCTTCTCAAAGAGTTCCATCAGATCCTCCATCAGGGTCAGAAGGCGGCTTCTGTGCTTTTCATAGCCCATGTACCACTCTCTATCCAGATGGGAATGGGGGATCACATGTACGACCACAGGCTCAGAGCCATTCTGTAATCCCGTAATCTCTTTCTTATCTTCACTGCTCATTGCTTCGTTTCTCCACAGTTGGTCTATATTACTCTTCTATCTCGTTGATCTTAAAACTGTAATCTTCCCACTCCAGTACGGTAAAAGGAAGTTCCTCTACCATCAGGAGCCGGTGGATCCCGTCGGCTTCTCTTTTGGCAAAGATGGGATATTGTCCAAGGTATCCCTTTTTCAGGAGTTCTTCAGACTTTTCCTCTCTCTTTGCTTCCATCTCTTCCGTCATAGCTTCAGGATACTGCCTTTCAGGCCAGTGCTTCGAAGCCTCCATGATCTTTTTCACCAGCAGGGAATAGATCGCCGCATGCTCCTTTTCACAGAGCTTCATGGCCATCTCTTCTCTCATGCGGCGGCGTTTTTTCTGAGAACTTAAGCGATAGGTCTCCACCAGAGCGGCATAGGTCCGATCCCCTGCTTCTCTGGCGAGATCCTCCATGGCATCATAGCCCTCTTCCGTCTCCAAATACCAGCCCTCGATGGACCGGTTGATGGGAGAGAGATAGGTTATGGGCCCGAACTCGATCAGAGGCGCTAAATTTTCCTCCTCCGGATCGATGACATCCATGAGCACATCGTCTCCTAAGTAGTTCACCTTATCATGGATTATACACAGAAGATGCACCAGTCTTCTCCAGGCTTCCTGCCCTTTCGTGCTGCGCCAGAGATGCCCGATAGTATGGTATTGATAGGGATGGCATTCCATGTGGGCTTCCGTATACCAGATGGTGATAACGTTGCTCCGATCACTCTCCGGATCTCCCTGCCGCAGGCTGAAACCATTTCTTACCTGTCCCTCCTGCATCATCAAATGGACCTTTCCCTTATTCTCCATATCCCACTGTCCCTGAACGATGCACCCGGTCAGTTCCAGATAGCATTCGATGGCATCGTTCATCATGTAGGGCAGCCGGACCAGATCATCCGTTACGGAGATCTCTACTGCTTCCCATTGGATCAGGGAATTCAGATAATCCTCCAGCTGCTCCGGTGCTAATCGTATGGTCTGCATCATTCCTCCATGGTGTTTAAGTGTCTCGGTACATCGCCGGCCGCATTGATCTGTCTGGTCTTTTCCTGCAGTTTGATATTCTCTGCCAGTTTACGGATCCTGTTGGTGATCCACATATGGGCCATGGTGCCTTCGGAATAATCCGCTTCCGCATACATGTCCACACGGTTGTCGATACGCATTCTCTCCACCTGTTCCATCGCGCGAAGATTGCCTCTTTCGTAGACGGCAAAGGTGGCTCCTCCGTTCTGTCTGACAACAGAGAAAGCAGGGATGTCACTGGGACCATCTGCAATATAGATCATGTTTTCCATCTGCACACGGCGCATCTCCTTGGGAACGCTGGAGTTCACATCGATGCCCGGGATCTTGTCGATCCCCTTATTGATCTCGAACAGGGCTCTGGTCTTGGTGGTATTATCGATGGTATAGACTACCTCACTGATGAGGGCTTCTCCGTCTTTATCCGGCGCATCCAGCAGTTCGCAGCCCCAGATGCCGTCCACGTAGGGGGCGACCTCAGAGCCTCGGATAACCTCCGCCATGCCGTTGGACACGATATAATGTTCCACCTTGATACCGTATTCGATGCACTCGGGATCTTCCTTCAGCATATCTTTGGTACTCTTTAACAGTTCCACGATCCCCTGATACCAGTCCTGCTTCTTTCCGAATTCATGGAGCCTTGCGGTGTTCAGTCCGGGGAACATCCCCTCGTGGGCACAGTGGATAAAATGGTTCAGATAGATGGTATCCCGGTTGACCCGGATCCCCTTCTCTTTATATTGTTTCGGCAGCTGATCCACCTCGGACCAGAACTTTCCTGCGTCGACCTTGTACTCTTCAAAAATGGGATCCTGCATGCAGCCTCGGACCATGGTTCCGTCAAAATCCCAGATCACAGCGATGATGTTGGACATTTGTTCTTCCTTTTCCGTATATATAACTCTTCGTTTGTTTCCGACCTTCTGAATGATTATAGCATATCCCTCTGTCCAAAAACGGGACTTCCGATTTTTTGCAAAAAAATAACCCGCATCCATGAACTGCGAGTTATCTTTTTGGAGAGTTCTATCTTCTCTCCGTACCACATGCTCCTATAGTGTACATCCATAAGTTCCATAAGTAAACGTACAAAATTCGACTTGTGTCGATTTATGTTTTGTTGTACAATATTCTTACTGTTTAAGGCTATTCTCTCCCCTGTGAGGTGATCATATGAGAACAAATCAATCCAAAGAACGACTCAAGCATGCTCTTTTGCACTTTTTGGCTACCAAGTCCATCCAGGACATCAATGTCAAGGATCTCTGCGCTTATGCGGATGTGCATCGTTCGACCTTTTACAACAACTACGAAACGCTCTTTATGCTTCTCTCCGAAGTACATCAGGATGCGTTCTCCAAGGTATTTGACACTTACTCCACCAACTACATGACCTCCAAGCAGCCCGTCAAGGGTATGGAAGAAGTCATCCGTCTCTATGCGGAGGATCGTGAACTGCAGATCCTTCTGTTCTCCCAGTCCAACGATCACCTTTTCGAAGAGGAGCTCATGAAGTACTTCGAGAATCGTCAGATCCCTTCTCTGGATACCCACTCCACGACACTGACCTCCGACTTTTTAAGAAGAGCCCGCTTCCGCTATCATGCCATTGCCGGCATGTCCGTGATCCGTTACTGGCTCCTGGCCGGTCAGCCCTGCAGCGCAGAGGAGCTGGCAGAGGCCTGCCTCGCTAATCTGCTCACTGACGGAGATTAACCGAGCATCATCTTGATGATCTCTTTATCGGTCTGATGCATACCGACCTTGCCGATGTAACCGACACAGGTAATGGTCTCTCCGGCATCTTCCTTCAGGATTCCCGTAAAGGCAGCATATTCCTTTCCCTGCATAGCCAGATGATGCGCCATCATGGCGGCATCCAGACTGGAAGCGATCTTGGCAGCGCAGGAGATCTTCGCGCCGTCACAGATAACACCGGGAATGTTGGCCAGCGTATTATCGATGGTAGCCTTGATCTGCTGGATGGTTCCTCCTGCCAGATACGTAATGGCAGCGGCGGAAGCACAGGATGCGGACACTGCTCCGCAAAAGGCGGAGAGCTTACCGATAAACTCCTTCTGATAGATCGTCAAAAGTGCTGAGAAGATCAGTGCACGATACATTTTTTCCGTTGTCACATTATTTTCTCTTGAATAGACAATGACCGGAACGGTGGATGCGATTCCCTGATTACCGCTTCCGGAATTGATAATAACCGGCATATCACAGCCATCCATTCGGGCCTCTGACGCTGCGGCGGCATAGGCCTTCATTCTTGTTACGACACCATCTGCATAGGACTCGCGGATCACTCTGCCGATGCCAAGGCCATAATTACCCGAAATACCCTCGTAGGCAATATCCATATTGCAGCGGACCTGGCGGTCACAGATGGGCTTGATGGTCTCGAATTCGATCTCATCGGCAAAACGCTTGATGGCCTCGATATTTAAGCCGCTCCGATCGGTCTCATGACCGGTGGATGCCACCTCTTCCTCATTAACGTAGATGGCCTTACCGTTTTTCTTCATGCAGGTAATGTTGGTATGGGCATGACGGATCTCGACAGAAGCACTCTCGTCTCCGTTATATAACTCAATAATAAAGTGCAGCGGGATATCGGAATCCAGATACTCTACCTTACATGCCTGACTATCCAGCATGGCCTTGGTCCTGGCTCTTCCTTCGTCCGTAACTCTTTCCAAAACTTCCATGCGGGCAGAGGCATCCCCTGCTACCGCACCGATCACGCAGGCGGTCTCGATGCCGGTCAATCCACCGGAATTGGGGATCGTGACACAGCGTACGTTCTTGATCATATTGCCGGAGCAGCGGGCAATGATGCTCTTAGGCTCTTTTCCAAGGATCTCTCTGGCCTTGGCAGAGGCATAAGCAAGAGCAATGGGCTCGGTGCACCCCATCGCGGGAACCAGTTCTTCTTTCAATACAGCAAGGAAGTCTTCCTTCAGTTTCTGATCCAACATGGTCTGAACTCCTGAAAAAACAGATTTTCGGGCACTTTATATACCAACACTATAGCAAAAAGTGATGAACATTTCCACACCCAGATGGTTTTTCCTGCATTCCATTTGCGTAATCAATGCGAATGTTGTACACTATCTGCTGTTATGTTCAAGAAAGGATAGTTTCATCTGCCTTCATCGATGGTTACTGTATCTATACCATACATGTGCGCCAGAACGAAACCGAGCTCTATCTGCTATGAAAGAACGTTATCCTTCCTCCGGGAAGACCCGTAAAAGCATCAAAAGTGACCGGGGACTGAGTTTTCTGATCCTGGCAGTGATCTATCTGGCCGCTGCTCTTGGCGGTGCCTGGATCGCCGATCAGATCGATGCTCCTCTTCTGATCAGCATCTTTGCTGCCGATGTGGCCGCTACCGTATTCACCTTCATCTTCAGTCTGATCCTGAAGAATGCCTCTGTCTATGACCCCTATTGGAGCGTAGCGCCCATTGCCATCGTCATCTATCTGATCCGCCGCTATCCGGTGAATGCCGCTACCTTGCTCATGTGTGCGGCTGTCATTGGCTGGGGTGTCAGACTGACGGCGAACTGGGCCTACACCTTCCCCAATCTGAACGGGCAGGACTGGCGCTATACCATGCTCCATGAGAAGACCGGCAAGTTCTACCCCTTTATCAATTTCACCGGTATCCACATGGTTCCGACCTTAGTGGTCTTTCTGTGTATGCGTCCCGTGATCCTGGCCTTCACCGAAGGCGCTCACTGCACCATGGGCACCGTCTTTTTCTTCTGCTGTGCTGTCGGTTCCTTCATCATGCAGGGCATTGCGGATCTGCAGATGCATCGTTTCCGTAAGAGAAAGACAGGCGGCATCATCCAGGAAGGACTCTGGTCCGTTTCCCGTCATCCCAACTATCTGGGTGAGATCCTGATGTGGTGGTCCGTTGGCCTTATGTGCCTGTTCAGCATGACCCACGGCATCGACCTTCTGCTCGGTGCTCTGGTCAACACCTGCCTCTTCCTCTTTGTCTCCATCCCCATGGCAGAGAACCGTCAGCTCTCCCGCAGTCCGGAATATGCGCTTTATCGTAAGGAGACCAACAAGCTGATCCCGCTGCCTTCTTTCAGGAAGAAGTAAGTTCCATTTGAGGTAAATATCATTTTTATAGAAGAAGCCCGTGGATCCCCCAGCCGCTGCCACGCTGCTTCAGGAAGCCAAGGGCTTCTTTCTTTTGATATGTCCATCTACAAAACAAACGAGCTGTCTGTTAAAGCATTGCACCAGGTGCACCGCTTTAACAGGCAGCTCATTTGTTATCTAAGATTATAAGATCACATGCTGCACAGGA
>JAZUIK010000213.1:0-3110 GCA_045642205.1 Bianqueaceae bacterium | reverse complement strand
GAACTGAGCGTCGGATTGATCCGGGAGTGATGAGTCCCTGTTCTTAACTTAATCATCATAACGAAAAACACCTGTGATCTTTATCCACAAGGATAGTTTCACAGGTGTTTTACAATTCGATCCAATAATAATGTCGAAGATCGGTCATATGATCCAGCTTTCCGCCGTTAGCCAGGATCACATTCATGGAAGGCGTATTGTGGTTCTGGACTGTGATCAATACTTTTTCCAGTCCCATGGCTCTTGCCTGATCCAGCAGCATAGCCAGGATCTTCTTACCAAGTCCTCGGTTTCTTGCCTCACCGATAATGGTATATCCCACATTGCCGCCGGCATAGCGAAGCTTATCCGTTAATACATGACGGATCTTGCCGTATCCTACCGGGTTGCCGTCTTCCAAAAGCCAGTAGGTCGTAATTGCAGGGAGCTCATCCACAATGCCGTCCTGAGCGGATCTCTCATCTTCCTTTCTCAGCCATTCAAGATACTCCTCATAAGATAATCCTGCGGCTGTATTGGTGAATCCGTTTTCCTTCGGCGGGAGCTTCTGCAGCATCTCGTAGATCTCTCTTCCATCGGTGAGAGACAGCTGTTTCAGTTCCAGACTCATCGTAATTCCTTTTCTTATACTTCAATACTCTTTCGAAGTCTTCTCATAAGAATACACTATTTTCCTTTCGTTGCCAATCATCAAAATTCACCAAAGGCTGACCCTTACACACTCCGCTATTGTCATAACCATGCTCCCTTCTTGTTGTTTGCCACAATTCATAGAGTATTCCACATGGATTTTTGCAGGCAGATTCGGTATAATACTTTTCAAAGTTTTTGAAAGGAATCGGAATGATCCTGTCAATATTTCTGCATCATTCCGCCAAATAATATGCGCACAGAAAAAGAAATGCTGGATCTGATCCTTGGATTCGCCAAGCAGGAAGTCCAGATCCGTGCCGTTATCCTGAACGGCTCCCGTGTCAATCCCAATGTACCCGCCGATGACTATCGTGATTTTGATATCGTCTACCTTGTCACCGACAAGAATGAGTTCACCCGTAATCTCTCCTGGACCAACATCTTTGGAAAGAAACTGGTATTCCAGACACCGGATGATGCACGTTTCTACCCCAGTGAAGAGCGTACAGGCTATGGCATCCTTCTGCAGTTCACCGATGGTAATCGTATCGATTTCACCATCGATACCATCGACCACTATGCTCCTTACTGTCTGGAGACCAGTCTGAGCAAGATCCTTCTGGACAAGGATGGTGTATTGCCCACCCTTCCGGATCCTGATGAGAGCACCCATTATGTAAAGGCTCCTACCCAGGCTTCTTTTGATGCCTGCCGTTGTGAGTTCTGGTGGGTCAGCACATATATCTCCAAAGGATTGAATCGTCACCAGCTTCTCTATGCAGAACACCACATGGAGGCATGTATCCGCAAGGAACTGATGAAGATGCTGAGCTACTATGCTACCATCGAACACGGCACGGAGTTTTCTATCGGTAAATGTGGCGATCGTATCGCTCCCCTGATCGGTGAAGATCTCTGGAACAGGTATCTCGGCACCTACTGTACCTTAAATGAAGAAGACCTCTGGAAGAGTCTTCGCATTGCAACAGATCTCTTCACAGAGGTCAGCACCAAGGTCGCTGAACATTATGGTTTTCAGATGGAAGATCTTCTCGGCAATCCGGATAGCTGGGATGAATCTGTTCCCAAGTATCTGTTTGATCGATAATATCATGTCACTGACCACAAGGGATACTATCTACATAACAAGTATCTGCGCTCAAGTCCACTTTGTTACTCCACACCATATGACTATCGATATTAGGATCGACGTCCCATGAAACACAATTGTTCTCATCCAAATATACTCTGGAAAAACTTTCCCAATTCCGGATTGGTGCAAACACCGTTCCTTCTTTCAGCAGATCACCCGTGTCATACTGTCTGGTCTCGCCATTATCAAAAGTTAATAGCAATGTGAAATCTTTTTGGGGAATCACGCGTGTGATCTTTCTTCTACCGGCAGAAAAGTATTCTGCCATCTTTTGATCAAATCCTTTGGAAAGATAATACTCAACACTTTTTCCCATAGTCTCACATCCCTTCACACTTAAGCTAATTATCTTAATGGTTCAATGTTAAACAATTCCTGCCTTCTGGCCGCCAGTTCCCAATTATCCATAAGTTGTTCTTGACGGATTGCCGCCCATCCCAGGAGCATTTTGAGTTGCTTACTCGGCAAACTTCCTTCCAAAACTTCCAGTTCCGGAATCGAAACGATCACTTCTTCTCCTCCATAGGTAGCATGAAAATGAGGCGGTAGATGATCCATCCAATACATACTGATCCTGATGCCACGAAACATTGAAATAGTAGGCATATATTCGTCTCCTGTAAATTATACTATAGTGTACTCAAAAATGCACTCTCGTTCCCGTATTAAACCGTTGTACATCCTTTCGTCTGTACAACGGTTTATTTATTTGGCGGTTACTTCAGTTTTCTCCTTCGGATGAACAAGACCATTCCGACTAACGCCATGATCAATACTGCTGCATACAAACCTGCAAGCATATGATCACCTGTATCCGGTTTTTCCGTTGTCTGCGGCTTTTTCGGTTCTGATGGTTCCTCCGATGCAATCGGTTCTTCCGGTTTTTCAGGTTCCTGTGGGGTCTGTGGTTCCTGTGGCGTCTTGGGTTCTTCTACCTTCGTCTCTCTGGCAACTGTCTGATCCTTATCTTCCGGATTGTGGTGTTCTGCGAGCAGGATTTCTTCCCCCTCCTTGACCAGATAAAGGGACTCATATACCACCAGTTCTTTAACCTCTTCCGTAATCCTGGCACTGACTTCAATAGCCACAATGCCCTTTTCCTCTAAAGGTGTAAACAGGATCGTTCCGCTGCCTTCAGTGATCACCTTGATATTTTCAGGATCCGTCCTGTCGATGAGTGTTGCTTTGAGACGATAGGTTTCTCCAACGAGAAGACTCTCAAAGGATACCATATCCCGGATCGTTACTTTCGATACTTCCTCATCAAAGGACTTATCTCCCTTATCGGTGGTTGCCAGGGTTCGAATGGATGGAACATGCAGCT
>JAZUIK010000212.1:0-9450 GCA_045642205.1 Bianqueaceae bacterium | reverse complement strand
TCTGCCAGATCATCTAAAGGAAGCTCTTTACCAAAGAGCTCCACACTATCCCCTACCTTTACCTCAGGGATACCACTGACATCTACCATGGTCTGGTCCATACAGACTCTGCCAAGGATCGGCGCCTTCTTGGAATGGATCATCATCCATCCCTTATTGGATAAGGCTCTGGGGTATCCGTCTCCGTATCCGACAGAGACAGTCGCCACCTTCGTTGGCTTCGTCGTTACAAAGCTTCCGCCGTATCCGATGGGAACTCCCGCAGGAACCTCTTTCACATGGATCACATGGGCCGTTAAGGTCATGACCGGTTCCAGATGGGTCTTTTCTCTGTCCATCTCACCGGAGGGATAAAGACCATAGATCATGATACCGGCTCTGGAATATTTCTCTCCATCCGGATTGTTCTCTCTGAAGGCATGATCATATTCCATGATCGCGGCAGAGTTGGCGCTGTGGGTCATGGGGAAGATCACCCCGTGTTCCCTCAGCTTCTTTAAGAATCCTTCAAACACATTCTGCTGCTTGTCAGCCCATTCCTTTGAGACCTCATCGGCTCTTGCAAAGTGGGTGAAGGCACCTTTAAGTTCCAGTTCTTCCATGGAAGCGATCGTTTGGATCGCCTGCAGGGATTCCTCCGTAGGTTCAAAACCGATCCTCTGCATACCGGTCTCCAGCTTGATCTGGACCTTTGCCTTCAGCGTAGGATCATGATCTTCTTCCCGGAGTTTTCTGACACACTGAGCGAGCATCTTCGCCTGCTCTAATTCGTAGATCGCCAGGTCGATGGTCTCTCTTACTGCTCTCTCATATTCTGAGGGATCAGTGTATCCCAGCACCAGGATCATGGGCTTTTCTATATCTTTCTCATGTTCCTTCTGCCAGGTATCCGTGATCTCACGGACATTCTCCGCCTCTCTTAAGGATGCTACCGCAAAGGCGCGGATCCCTTCCTCCAGACATACAGGGACTACATTCTCTGTACCGTGTCCGTAGGCATTGGCTTTGACTACCGCCATGACCTTCGCCTTTCCCTCGGTCTTGGCAAGGGCTGTTTGAAGGTTGTGTCTCAATGCACGGATATCGATATCCGCATTGACTCGTCTGAATACTGTTTCCATTATCTGTATGGTTCGATCTGCCAGTCGATCGGCTCATCTCCCAGGCTCTTCAAAAACTCATTGGTCTTTGAAAAGTGACGGCATCCAAAAAATCCGTTATAGGCTGACAGAGGGCTCGGATGAGCCGCTGTCAGGACCAGATGCTGTTTTCCTGTGATCAAAGTCTGCTTATCCTTTGCATAGCGTCCCCAAAGGAGAAAGACGACAGGCTTTTCCCTTTCATTTAACAGAGTGATGACTCTGTCAGTAAAGATTTCCCATCCTTTGCCACGGTGGCTTCCCGCACTGCCTGCTCTGACTGTCAGAACAGAGTTTAAAAGAAGGACACCCTGGTCTGCCCACTTTTTAAGATAGCCGCTGGTGGGCATGCGGCAACCCAGATCAGTACCCAGCTCTTTATAGATATTCACCAGTGACGGAGGAATATCCACGCCTTCCTGCACGGAAAAGCTAAAGCCATGGGCCTGATCGGGGTTATGATACGGATCCTGTCCCAGGATCACGACCTTAACATCATTATAGTCCGTATTCTGCAGCGTCGCAAAGATATGATGCATATCCGGATAGATCGTTCGGGTCTTGTATTCCGTCTTCAAAAAGGCACGCAGTTCCTTGTAATAGTCCTTTTCAAATTCTTCTCCTAACAAATCCTGCCAGGAGTTTCCAAGCTGTGCTGCCATTATGCATCTTCTCCCTGGATCTGTTCGATATGGATATGGGAAAGGATGTCTCCTGCCATCATTCCATAACTTCCCAGTTCTTCTCTTGCCAGATCACCGGCGGCGCCATGGACATAGACACCGCAGCAGGCAGCCTCAAAGGCCTGCATGCCCTGGGCACTTAAACCTGCGATGATACCGGAGAGCACGTCACCGCTGCCGGCGGTGGACATACCGTTATTACCGGTGGAATTAAAGAAGATCCTCTCTGCTCCCTTATACTCCGCTACCAGAGTCAGGGCATCTTTTAACACGGCAACAGCGTGATACTCTTTCGCGATCTCTTTTACGTAGTGAAGAGGATCGGACATGATCTCCTGGATGCTCTCTTTCAGCAAGCGAGAAGCCTCACCCATATGGGGTGTCAGGACGGTATTGCCCTCACGTCCTCTGACCAGCTCCTTGAGCTCTTCATTGGCAGCGATCAGATTCAGTGCATCCGCATCCAGCACCAGGATCTTATCTTTGGAAAGATTTTCCAGTAAAGCCTTCAGTACATTCTTCGCATAGGGCTTCTGAGACAGTCCGGGGCCGCAGATCACGGTCGTAGCGCCTGCTGTCTTTTCTTCCATCCATGCAAGGTCCGCTGTTTCCCCATCATCGTAAGGATAGGTAATGGCTTCCGGAAGACGGCTCATGAGTACGTTGGCCGCCGCCTCAGGGATCGCACACTCCACCAGTCCGGAACCTACTTTATAAGCACTGGAACCGGCAAAGAAGGCGGCACCGATCATATGGCGGCTTCCTGCAACAGAAAGCACCTTACCATAAAGACCCTTGTGAGAACGGCTCTTTCTGGTGGGGATCCATTTCTTCAGATCCTCGTTCTCCAGCTGGAACCATTTTGCCTCCTGCATGGGAGGAATGGTAGAAGGAATGCCGATATCGGCTACAGTTACCTTACCGGCATGGTCTCTGCCGGGATAGAGCAAAAGACCGGGCTTTAAGCGGCAGAAAGTGACAGTCTCATCCGCACGGATCGCTGTTCCCAACACTCTTCCCGTATCCCCCTCGATACCGGAGGGAATATCAATGGAAAGGACCTTGGTCTTTCCGGCCTCATGGAGTTTGTTGATGTTGTCTACGATCTGGGCAGGAAAACCTCTCAAGGGTCTGTCCAGACCGGTTCCGAACAGTGCATCCACGATCCATTCACTCTGTTCTGCGATCAGGTTGAACGCAGACCCCTGCTCCATGGTAAGAACAGAAACACTGTATCCGGAAAGCATATCGAAGTTGATCTTTGCATCACCCTTGAGCTTCATGGGATCTCCCACGCAGAAGACACGGACAGAGTATCCCCGATGTTTCATCATACGGGCACAGGCAAATCCGTCGCCTCCGTTGTTTCCGGAGCCGCAAAGAAACAGGATGTCATCATCCTTCGATGCCAGTTCACATAAACGATCCGCTACCGCTTTGGATGCAGCCTCCATCAGAAGGACTCCGGGAACCCTGAGTTCATTGATGGTATATGCATCCGATCGGCGCATCTGATCGGTGGTTGAGATCCATTTCATGATTCAAATGCCTTTACAATCTTCAAGAGCAGATCTCCCAGACCGACATTGTAGCCGCTGCTGGCGTAAACGCCGCAGAGACCGTCATGCATGAGAATGACCAAAGGAAGCTTGTCAGGATCTACATACATGCGTCGACCAAGAGCCTGTACGTTATCATTAAAATCGTCGTAATAGATACGGATATTGGGGAAAGCACCAAGAGCCTTTGCCAGGGTCTTCTGCTCCTTGGCCTCATCGTTTTTCAGAAGGAAGATGATATCTCCCTGAAGGTTCAGGAAATCATCTTTCTGAGCCAGCATCTCGTTCAGGATATGCTCCGTGGGTTCCTTGCCCTCTTCGATCCAGACAAAGATGTTGCTCTTCTTCTCCAGAAGAGAACCGGCCATGACGCGGTTTCCATCCTTATCCATCAGGGGGAAATCCACGATAGAGTTTCGGGAGAGGATCTCGGTCAGCTTCGCTTCTCTCTTAGTCAGATCCAGCTTGACCTCGCCCTTACCGAAGTGTCCCTCTTCCGCCTTGAAATAATAGGAATACGCATAGGTATGTCCGTTAGGCAGACGGTTGGATGTGAGCACACGGTAGATACCGGGTTCGATCATCAGTTCATATACATTCTTTTCATTGATCGAAGGCATATCGATGCGCTGATAAAAGCCATGATTTTCGCGGCTCAAGGTAAAGGTCTGACGATCGATCCATTCCTTGGGATCATCTGCCTTCAGGCTCAGACGGATATTCTTCTTTACCTGCTTCTCCGCACTGGTAAAGGTCTTACCCTTCTGAGAGAATTCTGCTTCACCGGAGTTGGGATTGAGACGAGCGGCAATACCCAGGGTGCGGCAGATCGCAACAAACAGGATGCGGCGGCTCTGCGGTGTGGTCAGACCACTCTTCAAAGAGGCAGCCGGTGTATAGAACAGATCGCCGTATTCCATGGTGGGAACCGTGATCAGATGATCCTCGATCCACTCCATGATGCTCTCGGGATCCTTGCGGAAAGCCTTCTGCTTGGCTGCATCAAAATAGTTCAAAATATAGGTTCTGTACTGTGTCAGGGTCTCATTGAAGACTCTGGGGCACATAACATAAGCAGCAAAGATCTCCGGCTTATACTCATCGGCATATTCTCCGGAACAGATCAGATGCTCTTCCATGACTTCTGCCTTAACGTCCGTCATATCCTTCAGGGTCAGAGAATGGAGCATGGCTTCACGAAGATCCGGATTAGTTCCTCTCTCCAGGAATGTCATCAGCTCGTCAAAGTTGCCTCTGGCATCATGCAGACGCTCCTGGATCTTTACATTGTACTTAGCTGCCTTATCTGCCTGATAGAAGGAAGCGATACGCTCCTCTCTCATCTGAGTGCCTTCGTTTCTCTTCTGATTGCGGATCTCTTTCTCTTCGTCTGTCATAAGACCGGGATTCATGGGTGTATCCAAAGGTGCATAGAAATCAAAGCCATTCCATTCACCCACAGCCTCCTCCAGAGAAGCTTCCTTCGCCAGGGTCAAAGTTACCTCCAGGGCCTCTTCTCCTACGACGATATCCTGCTCCTGAATATAGATATTCTCGTTTTCGGTATAGATCACATGCAGATGGGTCTGGCCTCTTCCCAGATCTGTTACTACCTGACCATCCTTGTTGGTACGGATGTTGGCAGCAGACATCATCTCTGCCATATTCAGGATCTCAAAACGGACCAGTGCATTCTCTGCAGGGGTTCCGTCTTCCTTAAGGACAGTCACCTTTACTCTGGAAAGGAGTGCATACAGATCGGTCACATGCTCATAGGTAACACCATTCTCCACATGGAAACGATAAGCCTGATCTCCGTAGAGAGTCTTTAATTCTTCATCATTCTCCGCACCGGTGAAAGTTCTTGCATGGACCACCATGGCTCTGGAGGATGCATTGGTAAACCAACCGGTATCCAGTTTCGGTGCTGCTTCGCAAGCACCAAGGAAATGCCACTTACCGTCGATATAGACCTCGACCCAGGCATGGTTATCGTCACAGTGGGACCACCAGGGAGCGTAGACCTGTCTGGAAGGAACACCGATCGCACGAAGTGCGGTTACGGTAAAGGTAGATTCTTCACCGCAGCGTCCGCCGCAGGAACGATAGGCGGTCATGGCAGACTTGGTACGATCATCCGCCATCTGATAGGTAACATGTTCCTGACACCAGTAATTGGTCTCGATGACGGCCTGCTCCTCATCCATTCCCTGGATACGGGGCATCAGCTCACTATAGAAAAGCTGACGGCATTCTTCGATATCTTCCGTATTGATACGGGGATAGAAAACATAATCGGTAAAAATGGTCTCCGGAAGATCTTTACACCAGGAGATCTCTTTTCTCAGTTTCAGAGCATGCTGGATATAGGGAGTCCATGCGGACAGAGGGTAATTCGCCAGATCGGATACGGGCAGGGTTGCCATCAGATAGCGCATCCAGTCCTGCTCCTCCTGAGGGAATGTCAATAGTTCCGCGTCGATCTCCCGGCCCAGTCTGCCAAGAAGATTCTTACGGAGCTCCCACTTTTGCAGGGCATATTCTTTTCTGCTTTGTTCCATGTTCTTTGGCTCCTGTCAGTTAAAGTGCTTATCCAGAACATCTCTGGCTGCCTGTACGTTGGAAGCGACCGTACGGAAGACTTCAAACTCGGACAGGCTGGGAAGGCCCATGCTGACGCCTTCCTTACGGTATTTCATCTCAGAATCCAGCGTAACCTTACCGGACATATGGAAACTCTTTAAGGGAGCGATCTCGAGCATCTTTTCGATAACGGGTGCACTGACACCGGCTCCTGCCAGGATATCGACCTTACCTTCTGCCTTTTCGACCAGCTCCGTGATCAGATCGGCACCTTCCATAACAGAATTCTTCTGTCCGGAAGTCAGGATGGTATTGATACCCAGTTCCTTGCACTGCTCCAGGACCTTATAGGGATCCTTGGCAACGTCAAAGGCACGGTGTAAAGTCACGCTCATATTGCCTCTTTCAGCAAGAAGCATCTTCATCTTGGGAACATCCAGTTCTCCGTCTGCATCCAGACAACCGATAACGATACCGTCTGCACCGGCTTCACGGAACATGATGACCTCTTCTTTCAGAATGTTCATCTCGTGCTCCGTATAGAGGAAGTCACCGAAACGGGGACGCAGCAGTACATGGATCTTGATATCTGTATTCTTGCGGATCTCGTTATACAGTGCCAGAGAAGGGCTGGTTCCGCCAATGATCAGATTACCGCAAAGTTCCAGACGGTTTGCTCCGCCTTCCTGGGCCGCAATGGCAGATTCCACGCTGTCTACACAGCACTCAAGAATGAATTTTTCCATTTGTCTCTCTCCTTTATTGATGGGACCTGAGAGCGGATAAAACCTCTGTTTTACGCTCCGATCCTTAGGGAAAAATAATTAACTAATTATACCTTTTGCACTATACCTTGTCAATTTTGCAGGGCGAAGGAGCGCAGTCTTTCAACAGCCTCTTTCAGGATCATAAAGGTCCTTTCCATCTCCTCTTTGGTGGTCTCTTTACCCATGGAAAGACGGATGGCATTTCTTGATTGTTCCTTTGAAAGACCCATGGCCATGAGCACGTGGGACGGCTCCACAGAACCCGCTTCACAGGCAGAGGCAGTGGATACACAGACACCCTTCATGTCCATCAGGACCGCCAGAGATTCTCCCTCCACTAAGTCAAATCGAAGGTTCATAAGTCCCGGAACCTTTTCCATCGCGCAGGAATTGACATGGACATTTGCGATCCCTTCTCTCACACTTTGCAGGAAATCTTCCTCCAATATGCATAGTTTTCCGGAAACCTCTTCCATTTCCTCTATGGAAAGTCTCAGTGCTTTCACCATTCCCATGATACCGGGAAGGTCCTCTGTTCCGGCCCTTTTTCCTCTCTCCTGAGATCCGCCTGTTGCAAAGGGATCGATCCTGACACCTCTCTTTACGATCAAGGCACCAATGCCTTTAGGGCCATAGAACTTATGGCTGCTCAGACTCAGAAGATCAACACCCAGTTCCTTAAAGGATACAGGGATCTTTCCGATGGCCTGAACGGCATCGGTATGGACCAGGATCCCCTTTTCATGACACAAGGAAGCGATCTCCTTCACCTTCTGGATGGAACCCACTTCGTTATTGGCCAGCATACAGGAAACAAGCAATGTCTGATCATTCAAGGCATTCTTTACGGTTTCCAGAGACACACAGCCTGTTTCATCCACCTCCAGAAGTTCCACTTCAGCCCCTTCCTTTTTCAGAGCTTCCAAGGTACGAAGGACTGCCGGATGTTCGATGGAAGAAGCCAGGATACGGTTTCTCTTTTTACTGTAGGGATCCTGCATTTCCGCATGAAATGCGCCGCGGAGAGCCCAGTTGTCCGCTTCGGTACCTCCGGAGGCAAAAAATACTTCTCCCGGGAGACAATCAAGTAGCGATGCCATCTCTCTTCTGGCGTTTTCCAGCTGCTTTTTTGCCTTCTGCCCCTCTTCATGAAGGGAGGATGGATTTCCTCCAAAATGTATATATGCATTGGTCATTTCCTGCAGGGCTTCACTACGGATGAATGTAGTCGCTGCATGATCCAGATAGATAGTCTTATTCTCCACGATCGATCTCCTCCTGTGTTCTAACCATCGTACCCCTTCTCCACCCATTTTTCAATGGACATTTTTCAAAGGGCGATTTCCAAGAGACATTCCCGCACATGAAAACAGCTCTCGCTTTTAAAGAGCGAGAGCTGCCAAAATCTTGTTCAGATCTTATTCGTTGTTTTCATTATCCTGAGGTACCTGAGGATTCATCACAGGTGCCACAGAGATGGGAGCCTGAGGCTGCATCATCTGGGCCTGCTGCATCTGCTGCATTGCCAGGGCCTTAGCTGCCTTCTTCTTTTTGACAGACTTACGGATCAGGATGACCGCAACGACCACGATGGCGATAAATACCAGCCATCCAAACCAGCCGTAGGCAATGTCTACCAGCATATCCTGGAAACCGTTGACGGTGTTTCTCCAACCGGTCTTAAATGCACTGGACATTCTCTGTCCGAAGCTGGTGGGAGGAACCTCGGTGCCGCGAAGTCGGCTGACCTCATCGACCTTGATGGTAATGGTGGAATAGCTGACAAGCGCATCGTAGTTTCTCAGTTCACCGCTTAAGTAGTCGATCTTATACTGAACATCGTTGATAGCCTGAGAAATGGTGATCATGTCATCCACATCCACAGCCTGCTCATAGAGCGCCTGATAACCGGCAAGTTCCTTCTTGGCAGACTCCAGACGAGCCTGGGTATCGTAATAAGACTGAGAGACATTCTCTACAGACTCATTAAAGCTGGTGACCATTTCCAGTCCGCTGGCAGCGGTAACAAAGGAGCGATAGTTTTCCTGAGGAACACGGATGGTGAAACTGCAGTTTCTGTATCCGCCGTAATCCACGCTGTTGTTATCCTGGATATATCCACCGCTCTTCTCGATCAGCTGACGGATGTTGGCGATGGTATCGTCGTAGGTAATGGTCTCCACATTGAGGGTCGCTCTGTAGATCAGTTTGCTGGACATATCGACCTTGACTTCCGCCTCGTTGAATGCGGTGTAAGAAGAGGTCGCTTCCACCTCCATAGCATCGTCAAACCAATACTCCTCCGAAGTGGCTTCCGTCATCATGCCGGCGGCAGAATCATAGGACGCACTGGGAGAGCTGGGATATACATCTTCACGGTAAGCACTTTTACTGCTGCAGCCACTTAAGGTCATCATAACCAGCATGCAAGCAACCAGTACACTCATCAGGGAACGAAACTGTTTCATATCGTTACCTCCTCATTGTTTGATAGATGGATTATAGCATATATTATTTCTCTGTATATAATCCAAAAGGATGAACCAATCATGAAGATTTTATGAATATTCCCATGAAATCTGCTTTTTAAGGTATCAGCCTCTGTTTTTTAAGGTCTTTATTCATCCAGATAATGTAGATACCCAGCATCACCAGACTCATGAAAGAGCTGATGGGTGCCGCCAATCCCAGCAAAAACAGGGTGGTATTCGGGATCTTT
>JAZUIK010000211.1:0-2101 GCA_045642205.1 Bianqueaceae bacterium | reverse complement strand
CTCCGGTGATCTCTTCCACCGCTCCATTGACCAGACGGGCAAACTTAGCGGAATACATCTGATAAGAATGCAGCACTCCGGATACCACGCTGACCCGGAGCTTACCTCCAAAAGCGTTTGTCTGGGCATTTTCCCATACACCGCTCTCAGGTACATTCTCTGCACCCATATGACGATAGATCGCTAAGATATCTTCATCAGAAACGATATCGTCAGAGGTGGATCCGAACAGATAGACGTTGGTATCCTGAATGCATTCCTCACTGAAGGAATGCCAGGGCTCTTCTGCATCGTCAGAGGTCCCGGCAAACAAGGATGCCTGGGCATTAAAGTTGTAATTGACTTCCGGCGATAAGAGGATCACATTTTTGATCTCCTTCGGAGCTACCACGGTATCTGCTGTTTCCACATGGTAATCATACAATAACCTTAGGATACTGCGGCCACCCATGGAGTGTCCCACCAGCACGATGTGATCGTAAGGGATCCCTGAAAGCGCATGGAGCTTTTCGATGGCGTCATCGATCTGTACCGGGATCTTGTCAGTCTTGGCATTATCAAAGCCGATGGAACCGGAGGAAGCCCCCTGACCACTGTAGTCAAAGCTCATGACCGTAAGACCGTCTTTAATGAGAAGATCAGCCATGGGTCTCCACTTCTGGCGATCGCAGGAATAACCGGGGCAGATCAGGGCAGCATATGTAGCTCCCTCCGTTTCCCAGTAGGTTCCTTTCAGTACTACCTGATCCTCACCATAGGTCGAGTCAAAGGATACTGTCTTCTCGCCCATAGAAGGAACATTTAAAATAACAGCGAACAAAAACGATACAAGAACCATGATACATCCAACATAGAGCCTGATCGATCGTTTCATGCTTAGTCACCTCAAAAGTGTTTTTTGCCGGACATTTGTCAATTATACCATCTTTCCTTGCCTTGGTCGACCTGTTATTCATTGAAGTTTTCCTTGCCAGATCCCATGAAATCTGGGTATAATTAAAAATCCCATGCCAGTGAGATCCCGCTCTGTCCTATATATCACTTTGGGTACATTTGGAATCTGTATCTGGTATTGCTCATAAATGTTGCACTCGGAGCCTGTTGATGAAAAAGCCAACACCCTTATGGCAGGTGATCATCGCCGATCTGTCTTTGATCGCATTGTTGTTGCTTGTCTTTGCATATATCCATCACGGTCAGGCCTATCTGAAGACACAGTGGTCAAAGCGATTCGACACTGCGCCTAAACATGTCACAAAGATGACTCAGATCCTGTCTCACAAAGAGAGTGCGCCCCTAGCTTATACCCCTTCCCATAAATCAGCTCCCTCCTCCAACGAACAGGAGGAAGCTGTGGAGGTCACGGAGGAAATCCCTGACAACCGTACCGAATGGCAGAAGCGATTTGCCGATCATTTTACTGACGAGATCATCATGACGGATCTGCACTACTCCAGCCCCAATATCGCCATCGATGTTACACCTGTTACGATCGGTGAAGGCTACAGTGCCTGCAGGTACTACGTTGCTGACATCTATGTCGGCAGTCTGGATTGCTTCCGTACTTATCTGGCTGATAATCGTTTTGAACTCTATCGTACGCAGCCTATCCAGGAAATGGCACAGGATTCTTCCGCACTATTGGCTATGACCGGTGATTTTTATTCCTATCAGTATTCCGGTCTGATGATAAGAAACGGTCGTCTGTTCCGCAATGATTATACCGGCGCGGATATCTGTGTCCTCTATGGGGACGGTACTATGGAGACCCTCCATCCCGACGAGTATTCCTCCAAAGAGATCGTCGAAGAAGACATCTGGCAGCTTTGGAATTTTGGTCCTGCGCTCCTGGATGAAGATGGTCAGATCCCTTCCCGTTATAATGTCAGCGAAACTGTCAGCTATATCAATCCTCGCAGTTCCGTCGGTTATTATGAACCCGGCCATTATTGCTTCGTTGTAGTAGATGGTCGTCTGGATAACTGGAGCGTCGGTATGACACTTCCGGAACTCTCTCAGGTATACTATGATCTGGGATGCCGTGCCGCTTATAATCTGGATGGCGGTGGCAGTGCCGTTATGACCTATGGGGGTGAGATCA
>JAZUIK010000210.1:0-7138 GCA_045642205.1 Bianqueaceae bacterium | reverse complement strand
TATCCCACTGCCCTGATCGCTCAGCGTCCTTTTCGATCTCCGCACCATTCCATCTCTACGCCCGCTCTGATCGGCGGTGGAAGGATCCCCATGCCGGGTGAAGTCTCCCTTTCCCACAGGGGTGTCCTCTTCCTGGATGAATTACCGGAGCTTTCCAGAAATGCCCTGGAATCTCTTCGCGAACCTTTGGAAAGTCATTCCGTAAAGATCTCCAGAGTCCAAAGCTCTTATTCTTTCCCTGCGGATTTTGTTCTGCTTGCCGGTATGAACCCCTGTCCCTGTGGATATTATCCCGACAAGACCAGATGTCAATGCGGGGAAAAGAGAGTCCGGGATTACTATGGAAAAGTGGATTCTCCTTTATTGGACCGTATGGATCTGATCCTGAGGATGGAAAGTGTCAAACCGGAAGAGATCGATCACAAGGTAGGATTAACATATAAGGAAGCTAGGGAAATAGTGCTTCGAGCCCATGAAGCTCAGGAGGATCGCTTCGGGACAGGTTCCCATTTCAATTCCCGTATGAGTGCGGATGAGATCGATGCCTATTGTCCCTTAAGTCCCGAAGATAAGACATTCATCACCGGTGCTGTCCATCATTTTCACCTATCCATGAGAGCCTATCATAAGTTACTGCGTGTTGCCAGGACCATTGCCGATGTGGAAGGCTCCAAGAACATCCAGCGGGCACATCTTTTAGAAGCTCTGCAGTACCGAATGACTGAGATGTTCAAGGATTGAGGGGCATAAGAAAAAAGGAATGGGTCACCACCACAGTCTTTGACTGTCTCGTGAAAACCCATTCCTTTTTGAATATCAAACTCAGATTTGCAACGCAAATTTGCAAAGAAAAACACCTGACTGAATCAGTCAGGTGTTTTACGTGCGTGCAGTAGGATTCGAACCCGCGGCCTTCTGGTCCGTAGCCAGACGCTCTATCCAGCTGAGCTATGCACGCATAAGCGGGTGAAGGGAATCGGACCCTCGTATCCAGCTTGGAAGGCTGGTGTTCTACCATTGAACTACACCCGCAGATTCAATGGCGAAAGATCACTCTTTCGAGTGCCCAGAACCGGAATCGAACCAGTGACACGTGGATTTTCAGTCCACTGCTCTACCAACTGAGCTATCTGGGCAAGTATGCCGGTGACCGGGGTCGAACCGGTACGAGATTTTAGTCCCGCAGGATTTTAAGTCCTGTGCGTCTGCCTATTCCGCCACACCGGCAACTGTGTCAACCCCAACGAAATTGTTCTTTTCGTTCGCGACAATGGATATATTATCACACCGACCTACTGAAGTCAACTGCTTTTTCTTAATTTTTGCAACTTTTTTCAAGAAGACACACTGCTTCCGCTGCCATACCCTCTTCACGACCGGTAAATCCCAGTCTTTCTTCGGTGGTAGCCTTCACATTGATCAGACTCTCATCCACCCCAAAAGCCGCAGCAATACGCTGTTTCATAGCAGGAACAAAGGGAGCGATCTTGGGTCTTTGGGCAATCAGAAGTGCATCCAGATTGCCCAGTTCATACCCAATCTCTTTCATATGACGGACTACTGCATCCAGAAGGAGCATAGAGTCCGCATCTTTGTAAGCCATATCCGTATCCGGGAACCAATGTCCGATATCTCCCTCACCCATGGCACCGATCACAGCATCCATAATGGCATGGAGAAGCACATCGGCGTCCGAATGGCCATCCAGACCTTTTTCGAAGGGGATCTCGACCCCTCCGATCATCAGACGTCTTCCTTCTTTCAGCCTATGTACATCATATCCGATCCCGATACGCATCTGACTCATAGTTACTCCTCTGCTCTGCTTCCGCGCTTGTAGTGGGAAGGAGCTGCTCCAATGTATTTTTTGAACAGTTTACTGAAATAGTAAGGATCATCATATCCTACGTTCTTGGCAACTTCCTGTACGGAATAACGCTTGTCCTCCAGCAGAGTGCAGGCATGCTCCAAACGAACGGAGATCAGATAATCGATGGGAGACTTTCCGGTTGCTTCCTTAAAGATCCTGGTCAGGTAGGTCGTGGAAAGGAACGCCTCTGCAGCGATCTCCGACATGGAGATATGATGCATATAGTTCTTGTTAAAGAACTCCTTCATGGTCTTTACGATGGCAGCACGCTCATAGGAATCCACATGGAAGGACACATCCTGTTTGCCGGGATCCGCAGGAACGATCTCGCGGATGACCCAGAGGAAGAGCTGAGCACACATCAGATCGACCATGGTGCACCATCCCCAATCCTTCTGATCCAGCTGTCTGGAGATATCGTTGCAGCAATTGTCGATCTCTTTCTTGTAGTGATTGATCGTGATACGGGAATCTTCGATCGGAAGGGTATTACGTGCCATACCGCTGCACTGCACATTGTCGACACCAACATACAGCATGACAGCAGAACTTCTGGCAAAGGAATGCTTCAGACCGGCATTGATCACCAGCATATCGCCCTTTTTGAGTTCATAAGGCTTTCCTTCGATGATTCCTTCTCCCTTTCCGGAGAGACAGATCGCCAGAAGGATAAAGTCATCGGTATGCTCCGCTACCTCTGTCGTAGAAGAGCTCTTAAATCGAAATGTGAACTTGGGTGCATAGTTTTCCATGCAGCACTGTTCTTTTTTATTTTCCATGTTTAGTCCTCCGAAAAGATCAAGCTTGTCTTTATCAGTTGTTCTTTAGATACTTCTCGAACCAGTCACCCATTTCCTTCAAGCGGGAAATACGGTTTGCCGGCTTACCGCTGCGAGACAGTTCATGGGTCTCACCGTGGAACAGGGCAATACGACTGGGAACACCGTTTTGCTGCAGTGCATTGAACATCTGGATCGCTCCACTCATCCAGCAGCGATAGTCATCATCCGACTGGATAAACAAGGTAGGCGTCTTGGCATTGGGTGCATACTTCAGAGGGGAGATCTCCCAGACCTGATCAAAGTCATTCCAGGGATCACCGCCTGCCTGAGGCAGATCGTAGGTAATACCGATATCCGTGCACAGAAGCTTGGTGAAGTAATTGGAAATACTTCTCTGAGAAGCAGCTGCCGCATAACGATCGGTCTGTCCGATCATCCAGTTGCACATATATCCGCCATAGGAACCACCGCAGATACCGATGTGTTTCTCATCCAGTTCAGGATAACGACGGATCATCTCGTCAGTGAAGTCCATAAAGTCTTCGTAGTCGATGGTACCCAGCATGCCGTTGATCTTTGCAAAGGCATCACCGCGTCCATCAGAACCTCTGGGATTGGTATAGAACACAAAGTAACCATCGTTGGCATAGCTCTGCATCTCATGATGGAAAACGGAACCAAATGCCACCTTTGGACCACCATGCATCTCCAGGATACCGGGATACTTCTTACCTGCTTCAAAGCCTGCAGGTTTCAGGACATAACCCTCCAGGGTGATACCGGCACGGTTTTCAAAGGTGAAATACTCCGGCTTGATGACATTGTGAGACTGGACATAAGGCTGATTCATCTCGGTCAATCTGGTCTCCTTGCCATCCTTTAAAGCATACAGTTCTACCAGATCCTGACCGCGCATAGCCGTCATGATGATGGTGCCATCCGGTGTCATATCAAACGCATTGACAGAACCTTCTTTAGCGGTGATCACCTCGATCTTTCCGTCATGATCCATACGGGAAAGGACGCCGTTGCCCCAGATAGTCTGGGTGAAATAGAGGTATCCATCCTGATACTTCATTCCGTTGCCGCCGCCCATATTGCAGTCAGTTCCGACGCCGCCGTGGGGATCCTTATCCGGGAAAGGAAGCAGGGTATACTTACCGGTCTCCATATTGTAGAGGTTGTAATTGGAGTTGTCGCCGCGCTTCTCATCATCCAGGGTGGTGTAGAAGATCTCCTTATCTCCAAAGAAATAGACAGAGCCTACAGAGACAGTTCCCTGATTGATGATAGTCTTGGTCTCACCGGTAGCGATATCGTAAAGATACAGTCCGCTGGTGCGGCTTAAAACGTCTTTATATTCACATCCGGAAAAAGCGATCTTGGTCTTATCGGGAGAGATCCTCCATCCTGCCGTATCCAGATACTGAGGTGTGATCTGCTTTGTCTCTCCATCCTTATGAAGATACAGTGCATTTCTCTTCTTGTTGATGACTTTACGTCCGTTGAACCAGAAGGGGAACTCATCCAGCACCCAGAAATCGGAACCTTCCTTTGCGGTATTGACCTCTTCCTTCTTTTCGCCTTCACTGTCCTGGTTGACTAAGAGGACATAGGTATCTTCGTCGATCAGCTTGATCTGACCTGCCTTCTCCTTGACAGAGAGGTAGGGAACAGCCTCACCGCCATGGATAGAGATCTTCATCCACTTGGTGCCCTTGTCCTTCTTTTCTTCCTCTGTAGGATCATCCACGCGGCGGTTTGCAGCAAATGCAACCGTGTCCTTATCCAGCCAGAAAGCGCCGCGCTCGGAACCACCGGTGGTCAGAGCATGGTATTCTTTTGTGGCAAGATCAATGATCCAGATCTCGCTGGCATAGGCATTCTTCTGCTTCAGTGCATACATGCGGGTGAAGACAGCATGGGTTCCGTCCGGAGAGACCACCGGATCGGAGAGAAAATGAAAATCAAACAGATCTTCATATACGATCTTTTTCTTATCAGTGCTCATGTTCGTAACTTCTTTCGGCAAAACTTAGTCCATCAGATACTTCTTCATCCAGTCGCGGATCTCTTCCATTCTCTTGATACGATTCTGGGGACGTCCGGAACGGGAAAGTTCATGAGTCTCATCGTGGAACAGGACCATTCTGGACTCACAGCCATGCATCTTCAGTGCGGTGAACATGGACAGACCTTCTGCCATCCAGCAGCGATAATCGCGATCGGAATGGATGAACAAGGTAGGAGTGACGCAGCGGTCCGCATACTTCAAAGGAGAATGCTCCCACAGCTGTTCCATGTTGTCTCTGGTACGAGCGCCCTGATGATTGTAGGTGAAGCTGTAACCGATGTCGCTGGTATGCTCAAATACAGTCCAGTTAGCAATGGATCTCTGAGAGCAGGCAGCCTTGAAACGGTTGGTGTGTCCGATGATCCAGTTGGTCATGAATCCGCCGTAGGAACCGCCGGTAACACCGACCTTATCCACGTCGATATCGGGATATACCTTCAGCATCTCATCGGTGAATTCCATGATATCCTGATAATCGATGGTGCCATACTTATTGCAGATATCGGCGAAAGCATAACCGCGTCCGTCGGATCCTCTGGGATTGCAGAAGATGACGAAGAAACCGGCATTTGCCCACATCTGCATCTCATGATGGTAGACACTGCCGAAGACGGTACGGGGACCTCCATGGATGTGCAGGATACAGGGATACTTGTTGCCCTCTTCGTATCCGGCAGGCTTCATAGCCCATCCGTGGATCTCCACGCCATCGGAATTGATAAAGGTATGATACTCAGGAGTACGGATGTCGTACTCACCAGCAAAGTCATCATTGAAATGGGTGACCTGCTCACCATCCAGGTACAGTTCAGCCAGCTTATCGCCGAACATAGCACAGAGAATGGTGTGATCCTCGGTCATATCGAAGCTATCGACAGATCCGTCAGGAGTCAGATTTCCGGTGATCTCTCCGGTGTTGACATCGATATTTCTAAGATATGCGCCATCAAAATCGGTGGTGATGAAATACCACTTGTCACCGACACGCTTGGTTCCTCTTCCACCCCCGAGACGAGCATCGGAACCGACGCTGCCTCCACCGATGGGATTGTCATACTCAGCGAACTTACTCAGGCTTCCATCCTTGTCGTCCATCAGATAGAAATCAGGATAATCCATTCCGGCGTTCTGTTCCTTGGTCATGGTGTTGACCATGATCTTGCCCTCGGTCCAGAACTGCGCACTGTATCCGGGCATGGTCTCGGGCTCAGCAAGGCACTTGGTCTCCTTGGTCTCTACGTCATAGACATAGATACCGGACTGCTGATACTTCAGGCCATTCTCCCACATAGCACCACGGAAAAGGATACGCTTCTCATCCACATCCGTGAAACTGCCATCAAAATAAGGCTCGGTAACTGCAGTGAGCTCACCACTCTTACGGTTATAGGTATAGATACGACCACGAAGACCTGCGGTAAAGCCACGGCCATTGAACCAGAAAGGAGATTCCTCGATGATCTCATAAGCACGATCCTTCATGGGCTGTCCGTTGTTCTGTGTTGCATTGACAGCGATCAGATCATCATTCATAAAACGAATGCCGCCTGCCTTGATGGGCATAGAGAATGCCTTGACAGCCTCACCACCCTTGGGATCGATCTCGTAAAAGATAGAATCCTCGGATTCCTTATCTTCCTTGGTTCTCTTGGTCTGGAACAGCAGGGTTCCTTCGGGAGTCCAGGTATAGCCTTTTGCATCTCCCATGGAAGTCAGTCTTCTGACTTTTTTGGTCTCGATCTCGAGAATATAGAGGTCACCTTTATAGTTATTGTCTTTCAGATCTGCGTACTGAACGACAAATGCTGCCATTGTTCCGTCAGGAGAAAATCCGGGGTTACTGACAAATTTAAAATCCAGGAATGAATTGACTTCGATCTTCTTTTTCATTCAGGAGCTCCTTTCCGTACTGCCATATATGAAGTAACCGATCTGTTCCCTGCATCCCGCAAAGAACAGTCTCTTCATCAGGCTTGCCGGTTTATTGACCGGTGATATTAAAATGCATTTAATATGCAGATATTATGCATATTACTCCATCTATTTCAGAATTGCAACAAAAAGATGTACTCATTTTTCGAGTACATCTTTTTGTTATTAGACAAAGTTTACATTTTTGTTCATCTACGCAGGATAAGTAGACACATTGGCAGAATATGACCAATGGAATAATGACTACGTGCTCATAATTGTGCGTGAGATAAAAAAGGTCTCAAAATCATGTAAACACGATTTCGAGACCTTTCTTCTTTCACTTATGGGATCACATCATTCCCATTCCGCCGCCGGCTGCAGCTGCAGGTGCTTCGGGTTCAGGAATGTCTGCAACGACAGCTTCGGTGGTCAGGACGGTACCTGCCACGGAAGTTGCATTCTGCAGGGTGGTACGGGTAACCTTGACGGGGTCGATGA
>JAZUIK010000209.1:0-6559 GCA_045642205.1 Bianqueaceae bacterium | reverse complement strand
AAGAGCGAAGGTGTGCGGTACCTTCTATTTCCTGGTGGCCTTCTCTCATCTGACCTCTGCGGTCATGCGAGGTATCGGAAAGCCCACAGCACCTATGGTCGTCATGCTGGTATGCTGGTGTGCGATCCGAGTCCTGGTATTTATGACCATCGGTCAGATCTGGCATCACATCGAACTGACCTACTGGATCTATCCCATTACCTGGTCCATCTCCACGGTGGTCTATCTGATCTATGCTTTTGTACTGAAGAAAAAGAATCAGCTCTATGGCACTTATGCATGAGATTGAAACGATTATCGTTTCAATCTCACCAAGAAAACGATCATGTGTTTCGCATGATCGTTTTCTTGTTTTCAAGGGGACGGGATAGTCTATAGGGTTCTCCGCACACGGTAATTGTGATGATTTCGCCGGTGCACGCTCGTGACTTCAGTCGTGAGTAAGCCGCATTTCTTTTTCTCTGGACGGAAGAATGGTATAATATATGTATCCACGATCATTGAGAAAGGCTGCGGAACGAACATCCATTCCACCTATAGTGTTAAGATCAAACACTATAAAACTTCAAGGTTATGGAACATGTATGGCCGATGGAAGAGAAGACGGCTGAAGAGTAAAGATCCAATACTTTTTTCATTTGGTATGTTTGCAACCATCGAAATTAGTATTTTGTTCGCAAGCGCCCTGCTGACTCGAAAAAGTTCAGCAGGGCGTTTTTGACCATTAAGAATCAAATTAAGAATCCACTCTGTACATCAAACCTGTAAATGGAGGTATTGTTCCGGCTATGGTATGTTCATCAGGTTGATCCAATAATTTTGAAAAATCTGCAAACTTATCTCTGAAGATGAACAGATCACAATGCAATATCAGTTTTTGTTCCTTTTGAGAATTTTGTAATATCCGAATTTGTTCCTTTTATGGCGATTGTAATATCTGAAAATATTCCTTTTTTGATATTTTCAATACCAGATTTTGGGCATTCGTGTTGATTAATTCATTTGTCTAATTTATAATGGTGTAAAATATCGGATTAAAGGAAAAAATTATGCTTAAAAGAAAAGCCTATAATGCCCTTCTTCAGTGGAAAAACGACCATTCTCATAAATGCCTTATGATAAAGGGCGCACGCCAGGTTGGAAAAACTTTTCTTGTTCGCGAATTTGGAAGGCAGGAATACTCATCATTCATTGAGATAAATTTTATTCGTCAAAAGGAATTGAAAAATATCTTTGCCGGTGATCTTTCGGCGGGAGAAATATATAAAAGGATGACTGCTCAGCTTCGAGATATTCGCCTAATTCCTGGACAGACTTTGATTTTCCTTGATGAAATACAAAACTGCGGTGCTGCCCGTACAGCCATAAAGTTTCTTGCTGAAGATGGCCGCTATGACATTATCAGTTCTGGAAGCTTGCTCGGGCTTACATATGCCGAAGATGGCGATTCGGATGTTGAAGAGCCGGAGTCCGTCCCCACAGGCTATGAAGATTTTCTTACAATGTATTCAATGGACTTTGAAGAATTTTTATGGGCAGAGGGTTATAATGAAGAGGCTGTTTCTGTTCTGAAAGGCTATTATGACAGACAAGAGAGTGTTCCTCAGTCTGTAAATGAAAAATATGAAAGTCTGTTTAGAGAATATATGGTTGTAGGAGGCATGCCGGAGGTTGTAGCTGAATACACGGCAAATCACGATTTTAATTCCGTTGCAAAAATACAGGAAAGAATACTTGAAGACTATCGTTTTGATATATCCAAACATGCAAAGGGTGCCGAGAAAGTAAAAGTCAGAGCATGCTATGATGCTGTTCCTAAGCAACTTGCAAGAGAACTTAAAAAGTTTCAGTATGCAACAGTTGAGAAGGGAAAAACAGCAAAAAAATATGGGGGGAGTGTGCGCTGGCTCGCCGATTCTGCTCTTGTTCATGTCTGCTATAATGTTCACGAAGCCTATCTGCCTCTTGCTGCAAACTCTGTTGATGAGCAGTTTAAGCTTTATATTAATGACACCGGACTTTTGTGTGCCATGTATGGTTTTGAGACAAAAAAAGCAGTGTTGATGGGTACAATTCAAGGAAATGCCAAAGGCGGAATCTATGAAAATGTTATCTCGGAAAGTCTGATAAAGAATGGTCATAAACTCTATTATTATAGACCTGACGAGTCTCATGAATTGGAATTCTTACTGGAGAAAAACGGAGAGGTTGTTCCAATTGAAGTCAAAGCTGGAAATAATCCGACAGTATCGTTAAATTCATTTATCAAGAAATATTCTCCATCCTGTGCATATAAGTTGATTAAAGGGAACATGGGTGTTTCCGATGGGAAGATTACTCTTCCTCATTACATGGTTATATTTATCTGATAGACAGAGTAAAAATGGCTAAAGCAAAGTATATTGTATTGATCAACGACATACCGGGCTTTGGTAAGGTGGCGCTGGCGGCCATGGTACCGACCTTCTCCAGAATGGGACACTATACCTATCAGCTTCCAATACACTGGATTATGGAAAATTCAGGATTCAGCCTATGACAGAATACATGCGGGATACGATCGCTGTCTGGAAGGAACTGGGAATTGATCCGGATTGCATCTGCACCGGTTTTATCCTGGCAGTAGAGCAGGCTGACCTGATCCTGGCCAACATGGACCAGATGCAGGTGTACAAAGGGATTGTTGTCGAAAAGTACTGGGAACTCCTAGAGCTTTGAGCACAGAAGAGCGGATATTGAAGAAGAGGGCAATTCGTTCTATAATAGGCTGTTGGAAGAAGGTAAGATCTGAACGTCTGCGGATGTCCGAAAATGGGAGGATCAGTCCTTTTCTTTGAATGTAAATGTAGGTTATGGGAGGAGAGACATGCTGAAGGACCATCTGGCTAAGTTTTATTTTGACGGTAATTTTAACTGTGCGGAGTCTGTACTTCGTGCCGGCAATGAATACTATGAGCTTAATCTGCATGACCGTGATATGAAACTGGTAGGAGCCTACGGAGCAGGCATCCAGACAGGTAATACCTGCGGAGCTTTACTCGGAGCAGCAGCCATTCTCTCTATGAAATACATCGAGGCAAAGGCCCATGAGAGTGAAGATATCAAGCCTATCGTGACCATGCTGATGGAGAAGTTTACAGCTGCATATGGCTCTGGTCTTTGCTCCGAGGTAAAGCCTCAGTCCTTCGTGGAAGGCAAACGCTGCCTTGCTGCGGTGGAAAAGACCTGTGATATCCTGGAGAAGGTGATCGCAGAGTATGAATCAAAGGAGTCCTGAGAATGGCCTATCAATTCCCGTCCATGGATCTTCTTATTGATCGTACGATCAACAATGATTTCATGGATCCTGACTATGTGCAGGAAATGTCGAATGAATTGGCCTTTACACTGAAGTCGTTTGGAGTCGATGTGGAGATCACAGGTGTGAAGATGACCCCGTATGCGGTCATGTTCGATGTGGTCCCGGCGGAGGGGGTCAGTGTAAAGACCATCCGTCGTCTCCATGCGGATCTGGAGCTGCATATGGCATCTCCTGTGGAGATCACCCGTCAGGGCGATCAGCAATATACGATCGGTATCTCCGTAAAGAAATTGCAGCGTCCCATTATCGGACTCAGAGAGATCCTAAAGACGGCGGAGTTTGAAGCCGTCAGACAGCAGCCCCATTCCCTGCCGGTAGCAGCCGGAATGGATGTGCTGGGAAAGCCTTTCTGCTTTGATCTTGCGGAGACTCCTAACCTTCTGGTAGCCGGTACTACAGGCTCCGGAAAATCCGTATTCCTGAATGATATTATCTTAAGTCTTCTGTTTACCAGGACGCCGGAAGAGGTCAATCTGTATATGGTCGATCAGAAGATCGTTGATCTGATCTTCTATAACGGTATCCCCCATCTGAAGATGCCGGTAGTGGTAGATAAAAAGAAATCCCTGGAACTGATGCGTCAGGTGGATGCAGAGATGGACAGACGATTCCAGCTCTTTGCTTCCAAGCGTGTCAAGAACATCGATGCCTATAATGAAGTGGTCTCGCAGGAGGAGCGTCTTCCCAGACAGGTCATCGTGATCGATGAGTATATGGAGATGATGTTCGATGCTCCCAAGGAACTGGAAGCGATCATTGCCAAGATCGCATCCCGTGCCCGTGCCACCGGAACCCATCTGATCCTGGCGACCCAGCGTCCCAGTACGGATGTCATTACCAATGCGATCAAGAGCCGCATCCCCTGTCGTGCCAGCTTTACCGTGGTCGACTGGAGAGAGTCTAAGACCATTTTGGATCGTACCGGTGCAGAGCGTCTTCTTGGCAGCGGAGATATGCTGTACTCCGTAGGAGATTCCGCCCTGCCGGTCCATTGTCAGGCAGCCTTTGTTTCCGATAATGAGGTCGATGTCATTATCGAAGATATCCTGGCGAAGAATCCGGTGGAGAGAAAGCGATGACGCAATTAGGGTCAGAGCAAAAATGTACAATCTGTCATGGTAAAAAATATGGACCACTCAGTTGAGTGGTCCTGTTTTGTTATGCGTTCTTTTCCATGGCGATCATCTGGCGCAGGTTGGTGAGACTCAGTTCACATGCCAGAGCCGGATCTTCCATGCCTTCGAATTCGATGAGCATATCGCCGTCGAAACCGGAGTTGACGACCATGTTGATCAGCTTACGCATGGGGAGGTCACCATGACCGACGATAGCACCGCGAAGGTACTTGTTGTATTTAGTTGTAAGCCAGCTTCCGTTACCCAGAACGCTGGGATCGGAGATGGCATATCCATCCTTATATTTGGCACCGATGGCATAGGGATCTTCACGGATGTAGAAGTCCTTGACATGGATCTCCTTGGCGAAAGGAAGAAGTTCCTGAGCACAGATCAGAGGATCTTCATCGACGCAGACTGTATTACCAAGGTCCAGGGTAACGCCATAGTTGGGTTTGCTGACAGCACTTACCAGTTTGCGGATACGATCACCACCGTTGTTCAGAGTACCATGGTTCTCAACAGTCAGAGTCATATCATACTGAGCGGCATAGTCTGCCAGTTCTCTGGCGGTGATGACCATGTTGTCAAAAATACGATCGTATGCGGCGATACTGGTATCATCCTTTCCTACCATGACACTGACCAGGTCGATACGGATCAAAGGAGAACCGATAAAATGAGCCAGGTCGATCTCGGATTTTAAGAATTCCATTCCCTTTTTGTACTCATCACCGGTCTGACGAGCAATGTTGGAACCGAGGCTGTAGGCACCGATAGGTACATTATATTTTTCAGCATATTCCACCAGTTTCTTGGGCATGTCCGGATCATAGCCGACGGCACGGGCGATGCCTTCTCTATCATGCAGCGGCACAGCGAAATCAGCGATCTCGACAGCCTCGCAGCCAAGCTTCTGCATCAAGGCAAATTCTTCTTCCACGGTAATGGTCTTCTTACGAAGGGCATTCCACAGACTGTAGATACTAAGTCCTGTTCTCATAGTGTTGGTCCTTTCTGCACATTTGGGGTCAGAGTAAAAATGTGCCGGGCAACGCGCTGATGTGTTTCCTGTTGTTCGCAGGGGAACGGATACGAGTGAATACACGCGTTAATATGTGCGTTGCGTTATAGGTTCAGTATAATACATTTCAAGCCGAAAAAGTTGAAAGATCAGCATTTTTTGAGTAAAATAGCCCGGAAACTGATGGTTGCAACCGGTAGTTGACAGATTTCCAAGCCCGCTTGGTGGTCGGCAACCGTGGATTCGGATAAGATGGGCCCATGCTTGAAAACAGAAAGCACAAAAATATCCGGGAGGAATGGAAATATGATTTTAGCTGATAAGATCATCAATGAAAGAAAAAAGAACGGTTGGTCTCAGGAAGAATTAGCAGATAAACTGTCCGTATCCAGACAGGCAGTCTCCAAGTGGGAGAGTGCACAGTCGGTTCCCGATCTGCAGCGTGTCATCCAGATGGCAGAGGTATTTGGCGTTACGACCGACTATCTGTTGAAGGATGATATCGAAGAGATCACCACAGAAATGATCGTACCGGTCATGGAGCCCGAGGAGAGCCTTTACCGTGTGTCCATGGAAGAAGCCAATGCCTTCATTGATATTAAGAAAAAAGCTGCATCGAAGATTTCGGATGCGGTATCCTTCTTCATTATCTGTCCTACCATGCTGATCTTGCTTGCAGGATTGTCCGAATCCCTGGGGGTGATCTCCGAGGGTGCAGCCGCAGGCATCGGTCTGGTCTTTCTCTTTGCCTGTGTTGCATGGGGCGTATATAACTGTATCATCAGCGGCATCAGCCTTTCTAAGATGGAACATCTGGAGAAGGAACCTTTTGAGACGGAATATGGTGTGGTCGGCATGGCACGGGATAAGAAGAATGCGTTTGAGCCTGAATTCACCAGAGGCATCGCACTGGGTGTTGTTATCTGTATCGTGGCAGTGATCCCTGTGATCATCACCGGTGTTATCGAAGCACCGGATCATCTCACGGCAGGTGCTATGACACTGCTTCTTTTCCTCGTTGCCTGGGCAGTCCGTATGATCGTTCGTGTAGCCATTACG
>JAZUIK010000208.1:0-7901 GCA_045642205.1 Bianqueaceae bacterium | reverse complement strand
CCCAGCATATAGATCAGATAGTCCGTGGAGGAGTGGAGGCGGATCACCTCTTCCTCGGTGAGATGAGCATTCTGGGCAACAAAGGAAAGATCCTCACCATCATAGAGAACAGGGATCAGGTGGATCACCTTTTCCTTAGCGATATGGTCGTGGTCTTCTTCTTTGGTGATAGTCATAAGAAGTGCCTTGAATCGATCAAAGGAGATCATCAAAGGATCGTATTGGATCAGCAAAGAAGAGAAGGCAGGGATCAGATCGATCACAAAAGGGAGATCCTTTACATGGTCCATGACAAAGCGGACCTTGGCGTTGATCTCAGGGGAGATCTGATCGGAAAACTCGATCAGAAGGGCAGCTTCTCCGGAGGGGAGAAAGCGCGGAAACATAGAAGGATTATCCATAGGATGTACCTTATTAAAATAATTTTGATTTCCCTATTCTATCACATTTGCCGTAGAAACACTATGTGAACCGATGGTAAAAAACTGACAAAAAACATGAAGATAGAGCAGCGGTTTTTGATCGTACGTGAGGACTTTGGGTATTCATGGAAATGTTACAAATGTAATCTTTGAGATGTGTTATAATATATCGTTCTGTTTCGAAGACACCATCCATCTTTTGTAAGTATGGATGACCTATCAAGAGTGGTCGTCGAAGCAGGTTTTTGAAAGACAGGTGTACAACTATGAAGTTATATCGAGCAGGTATCGATATCGGGTCCACGACCGTTAAGCTGGTGGTCCTGGACGATGAGAACAAGATCCTTTTTGGTGAATACCGAAGACATCAGGCTCATACTCAGGATACGCTGGCACAGCTTCTGAAGGAAGCGAAAGAGCAGCTGGGGGATTGTGCCCTCAACGTACGTATTACCGGATCCGGTTCTATCAATCTTGCGAAATCCTTACAGATCCCCTTTGTACAGGAGGTTGTGGCAGTAGCTACTTCTTTGCAGACCTTTTATCCTCAGACCGATGTTGCCATCGAGCTGGGAGGCGAGGATGCAAAGATCATCTATTTCAAGGGTGGTCTGGACGAAAGAATGAACGGCGTCTGTGCCGGTGGTACAGGCTCCTTTATCGATCAGATGGCATCCCTTCTGCAGACCGATGCCACCGGACTCAATACGGCAGCCAGAGACTATAAGGAGATCTATCCCATTGCTGCTCGCTGCGGCGTATTTGCCAAGACCGATATCCAGCCCCTCATTAATGAAGGTGCTGCCAAGGCGGATCTGGCAGCGTCCATCTTCCAGTCTGTTGTCAATCAGACCATCTCCGGCCTTGCCTGCGGAAAGCCGATCAGGGGCTGCGTCGCCTTTTTAGGTGGCCCCTTACATTTCCTTCCGGAACTGAAGAAAGCCTTTATCCGTACCTTAAAATTGACACCCGAGACCACGGTAGATCCGGATAATTCCCATCTGTTTGCCGCCATGGGTGCAGCCCTGGAAGCCAAGGAAGCCCTTTCCTTTGAGATCCAGGATCTGATCGAAAAGCTCAGCCAGGGCGTCAAGATGGAGTTCGAGATCAAGCGTCTGGAACCTCTGTTCAAGGACCAGAAGGAGTACTTTGATTTCCTGAATCGTCACGATAAGGCAAAAGTCACCAAGGCAGATCTTGCTACCTATGAGGGTAAGTGCTTTTTAGGTATCGATGCCGGATCCACTACCACAAAGCTGGCAGTGATCGGAGAGAAGGGAGAACTTCTTTTCTCCACCTATTCCAACAACCACGGTAATCCCATCGAGACGGCAAGAGCCGCCATGAACCGTATCTTTACAGCCCTTCCGGAGAAGGCTCAGATCGTTCGTTCCTGTTCCACAGGATACGGTGAAGCCCTTCTGAAGGCAGCTTTCCGTCTGGATGACGGTGAGGTCGAGACGGTTGCGCATACAACGGCCGCCCAGTTCTTTGATCCTCTGACTGACTGTGTACTGGACATCGGCGGTCAGGATATGAAGTGTATCAAACTGAAGGACCACTCCGTAGAAAGTGTCATGCTGAACGAGGCATGCTCTGCAGGCTGCGGTTCCTTCCTGGAAAATTTTGCTAATTCTTTAGGTTACAGTGCGGAAGGTTTTGCCAAGGAGGCTCTGTTTGCACAGAACCCTGTGGACCTTGGAACCCGCTGTACCGTATTTATGAATTCCAACGTAAAGCAGGCTCAGAAAGAGGGGGCCTCTGTGGCGGATATCTCCTCCGGCCTTGCTTACTCTGTTATCAAAAATGCACTGTTTAAGGTCATCAAGCTCTCCGATGCGGCTGACCTTGGTTCTCATATCGTTCTGCAGGGTGGTACCTTCTACAATAAGGCCGTACTGCGTGCTTTTGAGAAGATCGCCGGCGTGGAAGCAACCTGCCCGGATATTTCCGGTATCATGGGTGCCTTCGGTGCGGCTTTGATCGCCAGAGAGCGTTATCAGGAGCAGGAGACCTCCATGCTGAACAGCGAGGAGATGCGCGCTCTTACCTATACCACCCGTACGACCCATTGCGGCGGCTGTGAGAACAACTGCATGCTGACCATCAACTCTTTCCCCGATGGAGGACGCTTCATTTCCGGTAATCGCTGTGAGAAGAAGATCTCCACCGGCAGCAAGATGGAAAAGGGTCCCAATTTGGTAGATTACAAGAAGGAGAGGATCTTCGGATATGAGCCTCTGAGCGAAGAAGAAGCTGTAAGGGGTGTTATCGGTATTCCCAGAGTCCTCAACATGTATGAGAACTATCCCTACTGGGCTACCTTCTTTAAGGAACTGAAGTTCCGTGCGATCCTTTCTCCCTTTGCTTCCAGAAAGATCTATGAACTGGGAATGGAGTCCATTCCCTCTGAGTCGGAGTGCTACCCTGCAAAACTGTCCCACGGTCATGTCCAGTGGCTGGCAGATCAGGGCATCAAGCAGATCTTCCATCCCAGTGTCTTCTATGAATATCAGGAGACAAAGGATGCACAGAACCACTATAACTGTCCCATGGTCTGTGCTTATCCGGAGAATCTGAAAAACAACGTGGAGGTCATTACCTCCGGTGAAGTGGAATATATCCGTCCCTTTATGGCCTTCACCAGTGAGAAGACCGCTGCGGATCGTCTGATCAGACTCTGTAAGGAGCAGTGGAATATCGACGAGAAGGAAGTCCGCCGGGCAGCAAAGCTTGCCTGGGAAGAACAGCGAAGAGCCAAGGACGATATCCGAAAGGAAGGAGCAAAGATCCTTTCCTGGATGGAAGAGAATAAAAAGCGAGGCATCGTTCTGGCAGGTCGTCCCTACCATATCGATCCGGAGATCAACCATGGTATTCCGGAACTGGTGGCCTCCTATGGCTTTGCGGTGCTGACAGAGGATTCTCTGCCTCTGGATTACAATCCCACCAGACCCCTTCGTGTGGTGGACCAGTGGGTCTTCCATTCCCGTCTGTATCAGGCAGCGGAGTATATCTCCAAGCGAGATGATCTGGATCTGATCCAGCTGTTCTCCTTTGGTTGCGGTCTGGATGCAGTCACGACGGATCAGGTCAGCGAGATCCTGGAAAAGTGCCATAAACTCTATACCGTACTCAAGATCGATGAGGTCAATAATCTGGGTGCTGCCCGTATCCGTGTGCGCAGTCTGATCGCTGCCATCCGTCAGAGAGAAGAAAATAACATCAAGGCTCAGCCTCAGGACATTTCCTATCAGCGTACCGAGTTTACAAAGGAAATGTTCGAAAAGGGGTATACCATCCTGGCACCGGAGATGAGTCCTATCCACTTTGATCTGATCGAGCCTTTGTTCAAAAAGCATGGCTACCATGTGGAGGTTTTGAAGAATGCTTCCCGTAATGCCATCGACGTGGGACTGAAATATGTCAATAATGATGCCTGCTATCCTTCCATCCTGACCACCGGTCAGATGATGGAGGCCGTGCTCTCCGGGAAATATGATACGAACAAGCTGGCCCTTCTGATGAGCCAGACCGGCGGATGCTGCAGAGCCAGCAACTATGTTTCCTTTATCCGCCGTGCTCTGGATAAGGCAGGTCTGTCCCATATTCCGGTCATTTCTCTCAATGCTAACGGAATGGAGCAGAACAGCGGTTTTGTTCTGAAGCCCGGCATGCTGATCGATGCATTGAAGGCACTGATCCTGGGAGATCTGATCATGCGATGCTTATACCGTGTCCGTCCCTATGAGGTGGAGGAAGGGTCTGCCAACCGCCTGCATGATCACTGGAGAAAAGTAATCTCCGATCAGATCCTGGGTGTTGGAAAGCACTTGAGCTTTAAGGCTATGTGTCAGGGCATCGTAAAAGACTTTGATCAACTTCCCATCCATGAGGACATGAAGAAGCCCAGAGTCGGTATCGTCGGCGAGATCCTGGTCAAGTATATGCCCCTTGCCAATAACTTCCTTGTAGACCTTCTGGAGAATGAAGGTGCGGAGGCGGTAGTTCCGGACCTGATCGACTTCCTGATCATGTGTGTCTATGAGCAGGATTATAAGCATCAGTTCCTGGGAACCTCCTGGATGAGTTCTCTGGTCGCTTCTGTTGGTGTCAGTGCCGTAGAAGCGGTCCGTAAGACAGCAGTGGATGCTTTGAAGGCAAGTAAGCGATTTGATGTGCCGGTTCCCATGGCAGAGATCGCCGACCTGGCAAAACCGTTTATCTCCATCGGTAATCAGTATGGAGAAGGATGGTTCCTTTGCGGTGAGATGGTGGAACTGATCCATGAGGGTGTACCGAATGTTATCTGTATCCAGCCCTTCGCCTGCCTTCCCAACCATGTTGTGGGTAAGGGTGTCATCAAGGCATTGAAGAATGCTCATCCTGAGAGCAATATCATTGCCGTCGACTACGATCCCGGTGCCAGTGAGGTCAATCAGCTGAATCGAATCAAGCTGATGCTGTCCTCTGCAAAGAAAGCGCTGGAAGAAAATTAAAACCTATGTACTTTAGGTGAGTTTTTAATACAAGTATAGAAAACCTCGAGACTACTGATAACTTATCCAGGTGTCTCGAGGTTTTTTTATGCAACATGGAAATCGCAGGGACCAATATACAGACCAGTATAGACAGAAATACGGATATTTTTGTATATGGTGTGTGTTTATCCGTAGGCAATCAGCCGACTATATGAAGGAAACGGATCATAGAAATGAATTGATGAAAAAATCCGTATGAAAAAGTGCTGATCTACGCGGGGTTACGGATCATACGGCAAAATACATGTATGATCCGTTGGCATTTCAATCTCTATACGGATACCAAAGAAATAGACACGGAATTATCCGTTAGCAGAACGGAAGAGTGTTTGTGCAAACGGATATTAAGGAGCAATACTGAGAAATATCTGTTCGATATCGACTCCGGCTACAAATGTCGACGGATAAAAGTCATCTTTATAATGAAATATCCGTCAAGCGAAATCTGACAGCCTAAATATAGATAAATCCCCTGCAAATCGAGGTGTTTATCCTGATTTGCAGGGGATTTTCGTGTGTTTTTTGAAATGTGAATAACGGAACAGGTGAAAGATTACAGACGAGCCTTCAGCTCTTCCAGAGACAGACCATTTTCGATGGCCAGTTTCTTCAGATCTTCATACTCTAACTTGCTCTTCTTTACACCATAGCCTTCGGAAACTTTCAGGTTCAGAGGACCATAGTTGGTAGTGATCTCTTCGGTATGGGACTGCAGCTTGTAACGGTTGCAGGTGGTGTAGCGAACACCGCGGGTGGTGGTGTGCTTCAGGATCAGCTGAGCGAACTTGTCCTGGTCCTTGGCTTCGCACAGGCAGTGCAGCAATACGCCGGGACGATTCTTCTTCATCTGGATTCCCTGATAGTAGACATCCAGTGCACCTTCAGCAAGAAGGACTTCCATGCAGTAGCCAAGAGCTTCGCCGGTCATGTCATCTAAGTTGCAGGAGAAATCGATGATGGTGTCATTCTCACCGCTCTTACCGGAAACGGCTTCCTCACCAAGGAAGACGCGGACAACGTTGGCAACGGGGAATTCCTTGGTGCCAAGGCCGATACCGGTCTTTTCGACGATCATCTCAGGCATGGATGCAAACTCGGTAGCGAACTCCTTCAAAAGTGCAGCACCGGTGGGAGTACACAGCTCGGTCATGATCTCCTTCTGATACCAGGGCATGCCCTTGAGGATCTCAGCGGTAGCGGGTGCAGGAACAGGCAGAACGCCGTGTGCACAGTGGACGGTACCGTTTCCTACGTGGATGGGAGAGCATACGATCTTGTCGGGAGCGATCATGGAAAGCAGAAGAGCATTTCCGACGACATCTGCGACAGCGTCCAGAGAACCTACCTCATGGAAGTGGATGTTCTCCAGTGTAGCGCCATGGACCTTAGCCTCAGCTTCTCCGATGTGACGATATACACGGCCGGATACTTCCTTGACATCCTCTGTCAGGTCCAGATGAGAGATCTGGTGGAGGATATCATGGTAGCTGTAGTGGTGATGGTGTCCATGACCATGGTCGTGGTGGTGATGATGCTCATGCTCATGGTCATGGTCATGATGGTGATGATGTTCGTGGTCATGGTCATGATCGTGATGATGATGCTCGTGGTCATGGTCATGATCGTGATGATGATGCTCGTGATCATGGTCGTGGTCGTGATCGTGATGATGCTCGTGATCGTGGTCGTGATCGTGATGATGCTCGTGGTCATGGTCGTGATCATGATGATGGTGGTGTTCGTGACCATCCTCACCGGCATGTTCTTCCTCACCGTTAGCAAGAACCTGCATATGGGTTCCGGTGATGCCGCACTGTGCTCCACCAAGAGCCTGTACGGAAATGGCTTCGGGGAAGAGGGAATTCATTTTATCGAGAAAGATCTTTTTCTGTTCGTCAGATAAAAGTTCGTACAGAGCGCCCATCAGCATGTCGCCGGCAGCGCCCATCTTTGTTTCAATGTATAAGGTCTTCACGTGCAATACCTCCTAAAAAAGAACCAAAATCCATTATATCATATAAATGCGGCTTTTCAAAGAAGATTAAAAATGGTAGACTAAGCAAATAGAACGAAATTATGAGGTGTTCCTATGAAAAACACAGTGACCATCGCACAGATCCAGACCCATGTATTCAGTGAGGTGAAAGATAACCTGAAACAGGCAGCTGAGCTGGTAAGAGAAGCTGCCCAAAAGGGAGCAGACATAGTCTGTCTTCCGGAGATGTTCTGCTGTCCCTATGAGGCAAAGAACTTCCCGATCTATTCGGAGGAAGAGGGGGGAGAGACAGATCAGTTTCTTTCCGCACTGGCGAAGGAATGCGGTATCTATCTCTCCGCAGGTTCCGTGCCGGAGCAGGTCCTGAGTGATGAGGGTGAAAAGACCTACAATACCGCCTATGTCTATGACAGAGAGGGAAAGAAGATCGCCAAACACCGCAAGGTCCACCTGTTCGATATCAATGTAAAGGGCGGACAGGCCTTCAGAGAGTCTGACACCCTGACCGCAGGAGATCAGTTCACTGTATTTGATACAGAATTCGGAACCTTTGGCTTAGCGATCTGCTTTGATATCCGTTTTGAAGAGACGATCCGCTTGATGGCATTGAAGGGAGCCAAAGTTGTTCTGATCCCGGCAGCTTTTAACGCTACCACGGGACCGAAGCACTGGGAACTTACCTTCAGGGCCCATTCCATGTTCAATCAGCTCTATATGGCGGGAACAGCGGATGCACTGGATGAAGAAGCTTCTTATCATTCCTGGGGACATACGATCCTGACGGATCCCTGGGGCGGCGTAGTGGAGCAGATGGGGACAGAGCCCGGTATGATGATCCATACGCTGGATCTTACTTTAGTGGATGAAGTACGAGACCAGCTTCCTATCCTATCTGCCAGAAGAGTGGATCTGTACAGAGTGGAAGAGAAATGAAAAAAGAAC
>JAZUIK010000207.1:0-3235 GCA_045642205.1 Bianqueaceae bacterium | reverse complement strand
TCGCAGAGAGAGTGTCATTGTCATCCTCTGCCATGATTGGAAGGAAACCACCCTGTATGCTCTCGACACTGCGATCCCCACATTGCAGGAAGAGAACACCTTGTTCCTCCCCCTCTTTATCGAGTCCTGTACCATGGGAGAGGCGACCAAACCCAAGTGGGATAACTAAATTCATGATCCATATCGAATTCTGATTGCCTAAATAGAACGAAAAATGCTTCAGCAGACTGAGACTTCCCCTCTCTGCTGAAGCATTTTTATTTTGCGTTTTTGTTTTATTTATTCAAATTTTCTTATCGAGGCAACCCCTTGATCAGTCGTTCCATAGCCCACTCAGTCTGGTGCTTTGTACTTCCCAGATTCATACGGACATATCCTTCACATCCCGGGCCGTATTCTGTTCCCTCGTTGATATGGAACTTTGCCTTATCCAGCAGCATCTGACTTAAAGCTTCCCCTTTCAATCCGGTCTTTCTGAGATCGATCCAGCAGACAAAACTGCCTTCGTTATGAAGCACCCGATACTCAGGGAAATAATTCTCAAAGGTCTCATGTACAATACGGGAATTCTCTTTGATATGTGCATTCAGTGCCTGAAGCCATTCGTAGCCTTCATCGCTGTAGGCTCCCATAGTCGCTGCATAACCGACAGGATCGATACTTCCGAAGTGATCCGATGTTCTCTGATCCTTGAACTGTTTTCTCAAGGTCTCATTCGGGATCAGGATGTTGGCATGATTTAGGCCGGTCATATTGAAGGCTTTGCCGAGAGAGGTGGTCGTAATGGCATACTCTCTTCCCTCTTCGATGGAGGCATAGGGAACGACCCGCTCTCCTTCTAAAAGGACTTCTGCAAAGATCTCATCTGCAAAGACAACCGTCTTCGTCTCTTTGGATAGTTTTGCCACCTTGGTCAGTTCTTCTTTTGAGAAGACCTTTCCGCTGGGATTTAAAGGATTGCAAAGGACCAGGATTCCGTTCGCAGGATCCTCCATCAGTTTCTTTAATCCCTCCAGATCCATCTCATAGGAATCTTCTGTGCGCTTCAGAGGGTTTAATACGATGCCTCGGCCCAGTCTTTTCGCTGCCTGCTCATATCGATCGTAAAAGGGAGGCTGCACGATGATATTTCCGTTCACCGGAACAAAGGCCTTGATAGCCGTAGCTAAGGAATAGATCGTGCCATAGGCAGGAACGATCCACTTTGGCTCGATCTTCCATCCTCTTACCCGCTCTACCCAGTCTGCAATATATGTAAGGTATCTCTCATCCGGAAGGGTGAAGCCAAAGAGACCGTTCTCTGAAAGTTCTCTGACAGATCGGATGATAGAAGGGGCTGTCTTTACATCCAGTTCTCCCGCAATAAAAGACTGGATCCCCAGTTCTTTTAAGCCTTTCGCTGTCATGGCCATCTTCAAAGATCCCCCGATCTTCTCCCTGTCCACTTCGGTAACGAAATCAAACATACCCTTCCTCCTTACACTACACTTTCTATGTATTGTAGTCTGTTTCCCTTCGAATAGCAATTGACAGACAAAGAGAAATTATTTATCATCAATTTATTATTACACTAAACTATAGGAGGCACTCTACCATGGTAGATCTGAAAGCCAAACCGTTTTATCTGACCGACGAACAGATCCAGTGGGTCGAAGAGACCATCAAGAACATGACACTGGAAGAAAAGATCGGACAGATGTTCATCAATCTGACAACCGATCGCCGTCCGGAAACGATCCGTCATCTGTGTGAAGATCTGCACGTTGGTGGTGTCCGCTGGCAGGGTGGTTCTCCCGAAGAGGTCTATGAACAGAACCGTCTTTTCCAGGAATACTCCAAGATCCCCGTTCTGATCGCTGCTAACTGCGAGCAGGGAGGAAACGGTGCCCTCGCTGCCGGTACCTTCGTTGCTACCGGTGCTGCCTGTGGTGCTTCTCCTACCGTGGATACTGTTAAGGATATGGCAAGAGTCGGCGCAGAAGAGTCCATCGCTATCGGCTGTAACTGGACCTTTGCTCCTGTCTGTGATGTCGTTACCAATCCTAAGAATACTATCGTTAATACCCGTGCTTTCGGTGATGATCCCGATCTGTGTCTGGAGCGTTCTCTTGCTTACATGAACGAGTTCCAGAGTCGCGGTCTTGCCTGCGCTGCCAAGCACTTCCCCGGAGACGGCCCCGAAGAGCGTGACCAGCATCTGGTCATGGGATGCAACGACCTTTCCGTTGAGGAATGGGATGCATCCTTCGGTAAGGTCTACAAAGGACTCATCGATGCAGGTCTTAAGTCCATCATGGTCGGTCATATCTGCCAGCCCGCTTACAGCCGCAAGCTGCGCCCCGGAATCAAGGACGAGGAGATCAAGCCCGGCACCCTGGCACCGGAACTGTTACAGGATCTTTTACGTGATCAGCTTGGTTTCAACGGTCTGGTCGTTACGGATGCTTCCCATATGGCTGGTTTGCAGTCTGCCGGTTCCCGTCAGCAAAATGTTCCTGCTGCTATCGCTGCAGGTTGTGATATGTTCCTGTTCTTTGGAGATCCCGAAGAGGATGTCCAGTACATGAAGGATGGTATCGAGAAAGGTATCGTCACCGAAGAGCGTCTGGATGATGTTATGCATCGTATCCTTGGTCTTAAGGCTTCTGTAGGTCTTGATAAGCTTGTGTTCCCCTCCATCGATGGCTTGAGTGCTGTTGGCAGTGCTGAGCATCTGGAGTGCGCTAAGAAGGCTGCTGACCAGTCCATTACCCTGGTTAAGGATACCCAGCACCTGCTTCCTCTGAATCCTTCCGAGAAAAAGCGTATGCTCCTCTTCTTCATCCAGCAGACTCCTGCAAGCCGTCTGGACAAGACCGATCCCGCCAAGGCTAAGCTCATTGCTGAGCTCCAAGCTGCCGGCTTTGAAGTCGACACCTGGAAGGACTTCTACGAGCTGGATATGGAGAACCCCAATCCCTTCAATCGCTTCCGTATGATGGCTCATAATTCCATGGAAGAGATGAAGAAGAAGTACGATGTCTGTCTGGTCGTTCTGAACATGAAGGGCTACGCACAGACCAACAACGTCCGTGTCGTCTACTCTATCGGACACTCTTACGAGATCCCGTGGTATGTCCATGAGATCCCCACTCTGTGTGTCTCTTTGCAGTACACCAACCATCTGTATGATGTTCCCATGATGAAGACCTTTATCAATGCCTATGCCGATACTCCTGAATATCTCCACGCTCTG
>JAZUIK010000206.1:0-3537 GCA_045642205.1 Bianqueaceae bacterium | reverse complement strand
TCGTATTGGGAATGAGCGCTTGCACTAAGAAAAGTGAGGAACGACCGGAGGCTCCCACTCCTGCGACCATGTGCGTAGCTGAGTACAAAAAGGCAGTGAATGCCAATGATAAGTCTACTCTGGAAGAGATCGCTGATACCGTCGTTACCGCTGAGTTCATTCCCTATGCCGGCGCTGTCATGCCCGTAGAGCCCGGTTTTCTGAACGGCTTTACCGAGGAGATCACCGGATTCAAAGAGGGCTGCTTCTTTGGTCCTATGATCGGTTCCATTCCTTTTGCCGGCTATGTCTTCGAACTGGAAGACGGCGCGGATGTCAATGCCTTTATGGATCTTCTGAAGGCAAAGGCAGATCTGAGATGGAACATCTGTACCTCTGCTGATGAGATGGCATGCGGTAATGTAGGAAACAAGGTCTGCTTTGTCATGGCACCTGCTTCCTTTGACGAAGAGTGATCTGACATCGGATCAAAGCGCAGTTTCCATTCGAGACTGCGCTTTTCTATTGAAATTTAACGAAGGAGGAGTAAGGCGTTGCTGTTTTCCAGTATACCGTTTCTGTATTTCTTTTTACCGTTAACGGTCCTTCTGTATTTTATCGTACCGAAACAGGGGAAGAATGCCGTTCTCTTATTGGCATCTTTGGTATTCTATGCCTGGGGAGAAAAACTCCTGGTCATCTTATTTGCTGCAACGATCCTGATTGGATGGGTCTTAAGCCTGCTGATCGAAAAAGCAAAGGGAACCAAATGGAGTAAGCTGTGGATGATCCTGTCGGTGGTGATCGATCTGGGCCTGCTTGGATACTTTAAATATGCGGATTTCTTTATCGAGAACTTTAATCAGGTGTTCGGGATCTCGATCCCTCTTCTTAGGATCGCTCTGCCTATCGGTATCAGTTTTTATACCTTCCAGATCCTAAGTTATACCATCGATGTATACAGGGGAAATGTCCCTGCGCAGAAGAATCCGATCCACTTTGCCGCCTATGTGGCGCTGTTTCCCCAGCTGATTGCCGGTCCCATCGTTCGTTATGCGGATATTGCGGAGCAGCTGGAAAACAGAGAACATTCCGTGGATATGGCAGCGGATGGTATCCGCCGGTTCATGATCGGTCTTGGGAAAAAGATCCTCATCGCCAATGTCATGGGTGAGATCTGCACATTGTTCCGCCAGACCAACGATCCTTCTGTTCTGTACTACTGGATGTATGCCATCAGCTACATGCTGCAGATCTATTTCGATTTCTCCGGCTACAGCGATATGGCCATCGGCCTGGGTAAGATCTTTGGTTTCAAGTTTATGGAGAACTTTGATCATCCCTATGTATCAAAGACCATTACGGAGTTCTGGAGACGTTGGCACATCTCTCTGGGATCCTGGTTCAGAGATTATGTCTATATCCCTCTGGGAGGCAACCGTAAGGGTAAGGCAAGACAGCTTTTGAATATCTTTATCGTCTGGATGCTGACAGGCTTCTGGCACGGAGCTTCCTGGAACTTTATTCTCTGGGGATTGTTCTATGCGATCCTTCTGACCACAGAAAAACTCTGGACAAAGACATGGCTGGAAAAGCATGGAGCAGTAGGACATCTCTATGTACTCTTGAGTGTTCTCTTTGGATTTGTCCTGTTCAATGCAGCGGATCTTCCGGGAACCTGGCAGGATATTTCCGGACTCTTTGCTTTTGGCAGACTGCCTCTTGTGTCTAAGGAAGCCCTTTACTATCTCAGATCTTTTGGTGTCGTCATGGTCCTTGGTATGATCGGTGCGACGGAGCTTCCCGTAAAACTCTGGAAGAAAGTCATCCAGAAGTGCCGCTTGGAATCTGCTATGACGATCATCGAGCCGGTGCTGATGGTACTTTTACTGCTGGTAGTGACCGGTTATCTGGTGGACGGATCCTTTAATCCGTTCCTGTATTTCCGTTTTTAAGAGGTGACGAAGATGCTGAAGTTAAAAGAAGCAAGAAATATCGTCACCGTGTTGGTGATGGTAACCGTACTGTTTGGCCTTTCACTGGCCTTTCTGATCACGCCTTCCAAGGCCTATACCACCTCCGAGAGACGATCTCTGGCCCAGAAACCAAAGATCACTGGAGAGGCTCTTTCCACGGGACGATTCATGTCCGACTTTGAGAGTTATACGCTCGATCAGTTTCCGGGAAGAGATACCTTCCGTACGCTGAAAGCCCTGACGGTCAACTATCTGTTTTTCCAGAAGGATAACAACGGATTTTACCGATCTAACGGTCAGACGGCGAAGGTGGAATATCCCATGAATCAAACCAGAGTCAACCGTAATATCGCTAAACTCCAGGAAGTCTATGCTACCTACATGGAAAACACCGATTGTAAGGTATATCTCTCCATCATTCCGGATAAGAACTATTTTCTTGCGGAAGGGAGCGGTCATCTTTCCATGGATTATGAAGCCATGATGAAGAAGGTGAGAGACGGTCTTCCCATGGCAGAGTATATTGAGATTGCTTCAAAGATGCAGGAAGAGGATTTCTATACCACGGATCAGCATTGGAGACAGGAGAAGATCGTGGACATTGCAGAGACGATCTTTGAAGCCATGGGTGGCACCTTTAATGGCTATTTCAACGTGGAGACCTTAGAGACACCTTTCTACGGCACCTACGTGGGACAGGCTGCTCTTCCGGTAAAGCCGGATGAGATCCTGTATCTGACGAATCCCACTTTGGATAGCTGCATCGTGACCAGTTACAACACAGGCAGTCCCAAAGAGATCGCTATCTATACTCTGGAGAAGGCTGCAGGCAATGATGCCTACGAGATCTTTCTTTCCGGTGCGGATCCTCTGATCACCATTGAGAATCCCTCCGGCGTCGAAGGAAAGGAACTGGTGGTGTTCCGTGATTCCTTTGGAAGCAGTCTGATCCCCCTGATGGTCCAGGACTATGAGAAGATCACGGTGGTGGATCTTCGCTATTTCCGAAGCAACCTGCTAGGAGATTACATTGAGTTTAACGATCAGGATGTGCTGTTTCTTTACAGTACCCTGATCCTGAACAGTAATATCTCGCAGTAAAGGGTTATACCCTGGTCCTAAGGCTCTGCTGCGGGATTTCCCATTGCACAAGGGAATAGAAATGTGTTATAACAAAAGGGTATTTTTGTTATGAATGTACTTTTTTACAGATCGAGGAACTACCATGGAACAAGTCATTTTGGCTTTTTAACAATCAATAGTTGATTATTAATTCATAAATTACAGGAAGATTTCTCTTCCCGTTCTTCTATCGGCGTAAGCCTCCACCTCTACCTGATCTAACTCAGGCTACATTGATTCTTGTTACTTTTTCTCTGGATTTAATCCTGAGCTCTATCATTCCACTTTTCTTTATGATCTGATAGGCTGCATTCACATCTGCATTGATCTTTTGTCCTTCATTGCTTTGGAATACTCCTCTGTGGATCCTTCTGCTTCTGTCGTAGTTTTCCTTTACCGGTTCTTCTCCGTCCAGATAGCTCGTTCCACTGGTGTAACTTTCCTCAGAAATGATGACGTT